>NZ_JPIK01000003.1 GCF_000717475.1 Desulfonatronum thiodismutans | reverse complement strand
TTTCATTGTCAAAGAACTCAAACGCCGCTTCGCGACCCAACCACCGTCGCTCGCGGCGAAGAGGCAGGTTCTATAGAACCACCCCTCACCTGTCAACAACTTTTTTCTCGAAGTAAATAAATATTTTTTCTCATTAAAAAACAAAGCATTGCAGAAGTGAAGCTGGAAAGCGCCTCATCCCAACAACTGATCAAAAGAGCTGGAAACAGCCAATCATAATCAAAAAACATCACTAATTAAAGAAGATAGGTAACTATTCAGCACACATTGCGTGCTCTTCCTGCGGCCACCGGGGTCGGGGTCGGAACAGGAAGATTCTTGAACGCATCGCAACGTTTTCGATCCCGATCCCGATACCGACTCCGACCCCGGCAACGGAAACGGCATTACTATGTGCTGAGTAGTAACGAAGATAGGAGCTATACACGGGCCAGTTGCTTCCCGAAGAGGTAAAATCAGCTCGCGACATTCATGAGCATATTGTCGCGATGAACTGCCTCGGAGTAAAGACACTGACCCAAAATCCCAGCGATCTCAGCACTTTTCCGCCCCATTATCCGCTTCAACTCCGCCGCTTTGTAGTTGGACAAGCCGACTCCCAGCGATTGTCCTTTAGAATCCATGATCCGCACCAAGGCCCCAGCGCCGAAGTTGCCTTCAATATGGCTGATCCCGGCGGGCAAGAGGCTTTTACCTCCTTGCCGCAAGGCGTTTGCCGCTCCCTGATCCACCCAGATCTCCCCATCCGGTTCCTGGTTGTAGGCCATCCAGAACTTGCGTCGGGATATGCTCTTTTCCTGGGGCATCACCCAGGTTCCCAGCATATCGCCGTCAAATACTTTTTCCAGGGAGAACTTCTCCTTTCCAGATACGATCAAGGTCGGCACGCCCAGTTGCGCCGCCCGTTTGGCGGCCAGGAGCTTGCTGTACATCCCCCCGGACCCCGCCCCGGTCTTCCCGCGGCACAACGCCGAGGGCTCCAGGGCCAGGATGTCCGGAATGCAATCCAGGCATCGGGCCTTGGGATTCTCGTCCGGATTGTCCTCGAAAACGCCCAACGCTGAGGTCAAATTAATGAACAAATCCGCTTCAACCATGTTCAGCAGCAAACTGGCCAAGCTGTCATTGTCGCCGAATTTCAGCTCCTGGACAGCCACGGAGTCGTTTTCATTCACTATGGGTATGGCCCGCCAGGTCAGCAGGGTCTGAAACGTATGTCGAGCGTTCAGAAACCGCGTCCGACTTCGAAGGTCGTCCTTGGTCAGTAAAATCTGGGCGGTGACCTTCCCGAACCGTTCGAAAGCCTCGTCATAGGCGTGCATCAACCGGCTTTGCCCTATGGCCGCGGCGGCCTGCTTTTCTGGCAAATGGCCATCCAGGCACAAACTCGAAATCACGCGCCTTCCCGCGGCTACGGCCCCGGAGGAAACCAGGATCAAGTCCAATCCCCGGTCATGCAGGGACGACATTTGATCGGCCAGTCGCGAAACCACTCGCAGGTCCAGCCCTTGGTCAGAGGTCAGTACGGCACTGCCGACCTTGATCAATACACGTCGCGCCTTCTCCAAAACCTGTCGACGATGCGTCACCCAATCGTTCATTATCCATTATCCTTTTAATTATTGCTTGTTTACAAACGGATCACGTCCTGACTGATCATCCTCGCCCCTCAAAAAATCTCGAGCTCTCGATATCGCAGTACACCAATAAATCGATAATTGCTCAAAAAGATCAGGCAATCTATCACCGGGGGGCCGTGCCGCCTGGATAGCGGAACGCGCCGGCCTGCGCCGGTATGACGGAATGGAGTGACGCATTGGCGAGTTCTTTCGGTCGTCACCCCGGCGCAGGCCGGGGTCCAGATGGTTTCGTGTGGTTCTATTCCCGGAGTTATTGAGCAGTTACCAAAACCGTCAGTTGGCGATATCATCCACGGGCATCAATACCGAACCGACGGCTGCCTAAAACGAAGTAAGCGTGTCTCCTACACGTAAATCGATAGCCCGAAGCCGTTATAGAAACAAGCCTACCTGCTGTGACCGCCCATGTGGTCCGGTAAAAAGCAATCACCTTGATCACGTCTGCCATTCCAAGTAATGTTATCTATACCAAACATCGTTTGAAGAATGGTCCGGCAAGAAACATCACCCTGACCCCAAAAAACGAGCAACCCGGAGACAACTTATGAACACCTTTCGGCACATGATCGTCGTCATAGGGCTGACGGCTTGGTTCTGCTCCTTCCTAACCCTGACCCAGGCCATGGCTCAAGTCTCCCCTGAAATGGAAAACGAATCCCAGACTTTCAGCAGGGAAGAAATCAGCAATCAGGTGGAGGGCTTTTTCGAAGGGACCACCCAAGGATTGGCAAGCATCCTGAACAGAATTTTCGCGGAGCAGGGTCGTCCAACCGGATTCATCAAGGGCGACGAGGCCGGAGGGGCCTTGGTGGTCGGGCTGCGCTACGGCAAGGGCCAGTTGCAGTTGAAGGGCCAAGAACCTGTTGACGTGTACTGGCAAGGACCGTCCATGGGCTTTGATATTGGACTGCATGCCGCAAAGGTCTTCACCCTGGTCTACAACCTGACCGACCCCAACCTGATCTTCCAGCGTTTTCCCGGGGTGGACGGAAGTGTCTACGTCCTTGGCGGATTCAGCATGAACTATCAGAAAAGTAATGAAATCGTCCTCGCGCCCATCCGCACCGGCGTCGGCATGCGCCTGGGCGCCAGCGTGGGCTACCTGCACTACACCAGACGGGAACACATCAATCCATTCTGAGCCGGACACCATTTAGCAGGATAGCCTTCCCCATGCCCGCATTTCTCGACCGTGTCGCCTCGACCATCGCCACCCTCGGACCGTTCGGCCTTCTGCCCAAGGCTCCGGGCACATGGGGCTCACTGGCCGCGGTGATCGCGGCCCCCTGGCTGTTCATGCCGCTGTCTTTTTCCCTGCGCGTACTCGTGCTTGCGGGTGTATTGGTGGTCGGGACCTGGGCCGCGGCTAGGGCGGAGCGTTTGTTCGGACGCAAGGATCCCGGATGCGTGGTGGTGGACGAACTATTGGGGCAATGGCTGACCCTGCTGCCCTTTGCCGCGCTGACAGCCCCTCAACTTGTTGCGGGCTTCTTGTTCTTCCGCGTCGCGGACATTCTCAAGCCCTGGCCGGTTCGCACGGTGGAACGACGAGTTCCCGGAGGGCTGGGGGTGATGCTCGACGACGCGGTGGCCGCGGTTCCGGCGACGGCCCTGCTCTGGGGTGTGGTCGCACTGACATAGTCTCAATGCGAACAGGGTCGGCACAGATATTCGTCCCTATGCCGAATAAAAAACGCCGCCGGGCAAGCCCGGCGGCGTTTTTTATTCATGATCGGTTCGAGAACCTCTCACATCCCTACATATCGAGAATCCGGAACTGAGCGCGGCGGTTCTGAGCCCAGGCGGTTTCATTGCTGGCCGGATTCAAGGGGCGTTCCTTGCCGTAGCTGACGATCTGCAGCCGATTGGGGCTGATGCCCAAAAGGACCAGGAACTCATACGCGGCACGGGCGCGGCGCTCACCCAAAGCCAGGTTGTACTCGGAGGTGCCTCGTTCGTCGGTATGGCCCTCGATCAGCAGACGGATATCCGGGTTCTGCTTCAACAACTCGGCCTTGGTCTGCAAGACTTCCCGAGCATCCGGACGCAGGTCGTATCTGTCAAAGTCAAAGTGAATCATGTTCGCGGTGATCATTTCCGCCACTTGGCCCAACCGGGCCCGTTCCGCTTCGGAACGTTCCCTGGCCAAACGCTCTTCAGCCAGTTGCTGTTCCCGCAGCCTGGCTTCTTCCCGCAACCTCGCTTCTTCAGCGGCCTGTTCGGCGCTGACGCCCACAGGGCTCGAATCAACCTGCTTCTTGGCGCAACCGGCCCCAAAGGCCAGCATAATGGCCAGGATCAGCCCCAAACCAACAACCCAATTTCCCCTCATACCTTTTCTCCTTAAAAAACTGTTGATGAAAAAAACGCATCACGGTTGCCGCGCCCAGGCCGGCGACGCGAACTCTCCCTCGCCCAGGGGCACCATCCGGGCCTCGTCGCCGTTCCGGGTGGTCAGATAAATCTTGTACTCCCCACTCCGATTGGAACTGAATGCAATAAAATAACTATCCGGTGCCCAAGCCGGACTGACATCATTTCTTGGCCCAAAAGTCAACTGCCGTTCCCTCCCCGTAAGCAGGTCGTGCATAAAAATTCTATGCCCCTCGCTGGTTTGGCGAGAAAAAACCACCAGTCGCCCATCCGGGCTGAGGCTGGGATTCGTGTTGTAGGTACCCTCGTAGGTCACCCTGCGGGACTCCCCGGAGGCCGTGTCCACAACGAAAATATGCGGATTTCCGAGTCTGCTGGAGACATAGGCCATTTTCGAGCCCGTGGCGTCGAAACTCGGCGAAATATCAATGGCCCAGCTCTGAACCACCCTCGGCCCCATGCGCAGATCTTCGGAAAGCTGATAAATATTCGGACTGCCTTCCGGATTCAGACTGACGAAAATATTGCCTCTGTGGTCGAATACCGGAGAAATCACACTGTTCCCAGGAAGTTGAACGCGTCGAACGTCCCCGCTTTCCTTGTCCAGAACCCCGAGGTAATGCCGACCATCGTTGATCAGGGTGAACACCAGTCGTCGCCCGTCTCTGGACCAGGCCGGGCTCATGCTGATGCCTCCCAGGCTGGTCAACTGTCGCATCCCCTGGCCCAAAGGGGAAGAAGCCCAAAGTTCCTTGTTCTCTCCGTGAGTCCGAACCACCGCCAAAGTGGAGCGGAAAAAATCCCCCTGCCCGGTCAGTTCCGCCATCAGGTCCGCGCAAAACCTGGCCGCGATCTCGGGCAGGTCCGCCGGGGTCGCGCCGGAGTAGGCCTTACCCAGAATCAGGCGCTGCTCAAAGGTTTCGAAGACCCGCAGTTCCACCGGACCGCTGGGACCGCCCCATCCGGCGGTGAGCACGAGATCGACCCGTTCCAGACGAAACCGTCGGAAATCCACGTCCTGGGCCGTGACTCCGGGCAGCACGTCCCCACCCAGGATACGGCTCCCCGGAACCAACCGCAAAAACGGCATGAATCCAAGATAATCCTCCAGGTAGCCGGCCAGAGTCTCGGCTTCGGCCGGCGGCTGTTGCCCAGCGGCCAGCCCCAGGGGCTTGGCCATGACCATGTTCAGTTGGGATTGCCCCGGCCCGAAGATATCGATGCTCAAGGTCTGTTGCGCGCCAACGTTTCGGGTCGGAAACGTCACGCACAACAGAATCAGCAAAACCAACGCCAAGCGTCGGAAGATCGTTCCATGAAAAAAATGCATATTTGATTACAACTCCTGAAGATTGAACGTAATTCGAATGGTGCGCAAATCAGGGCGAGGCGGAGGCGGTAGTTGCCCGGTCTCTTCCACGGCCCGCTCTATGGAGGCGTCGAAGCCGGAATGCCCGGAGGAGCGTACAACGCGGCTGCCCAGAACACGACCATCCCGGTCCAGGGAAATATCCAGCACCGCGCTGAGATCCTGTCGCGACGCCCCCTTGGGAAACCGCCACTGGGCCTTGACCCGACTCTCCACCATCTGGGCGTAGACCTCCATCAGCCCTCCGTAGCCAGTCCCGGCTTGCCCATCCGCGCCGCCAGGGCCGGTGGCCCCGCTTTGCCGCAAGCCAGCCAAGGCCTGATCCCGTGCATCAGGCTGGGCACGTTGCGCCACATCCCGCTGCACGGAACCGAGGGCTTCGGCCATGATTTGCTCCCGGGTTGGTTCGGTCCGCGCGGGCTGGCGGGGCGGCTCTGGAGGTTTGGGAGGACTCGGAGCAGGCTTGGGCGGTTCCGGCTTTGGCTTTGGTTTAGGTTCAGGTTTTGGTGCCGGTTTGGGTTCCGGGGTCGGCTTGGGAGGCTCCGGGATGGGAACTTCGGCCTTGGGTTGCGGAGGCGGCGGGGCAGGAGGCGCAACCTCCGGCTTGGGCGCGGGCTTTGGTTGTTCCTGGGCCGCCGGGGTCGGCTTCACGGGAGCCGGCGCGGAAGGCGCCAGTGGAGCCGGACGACCGGGAGCGGGAGGATCAAGGCGAACCAAGTCAACCTGATAGACCACGGGCTTGCTCAGATCGACCCGGATCTGCTTGCTGGAGGACAGCTGAAACAGACCGATGCCTACCACCCCGATATGCAGGAGCACGGACAGTCCGAAGACAAGTATATGCGTAGGAGTGCCCAAATGTTACCTCGCTGATCGAATCCGAGACGAACGGGCCTCAGGGCTCCCGAGGTTCGGATTCGGCCACGATGCCCAGTCGTTCGACGCCGGCCTCGCGGGCTTCGGCCATCACCTGGACCACCAGCCCGTAGGGCACATCCTTGTCCGCGCGCAGATAGAGAATCCTGTCCCGAGTCTGGATCAAGCGCTCGACATGCTCACCCAACTCGCCCAAAGCCACCTCGTATTGATCCAAAAAAATGGAGCCGTCACTTCGGATGGTCAAGACCAGAGTATCTTCGTCTTGCGGTAGAGTCTGTACGGTTCGGGTCTGGGGCAGGTCCACCTCCAACCCTTCGGTCATGAAGGGGGCCGTGACCATGAAAATCACCAGCAACACGAGCATGACATCGACGAACGGGACCACGTTCATCTGGTCCATGTATCCTTGACCGGTATGGCTTTCCATTCGACTTTCTCCTTGCCCGGCAGCGCCTAGATTTCTCTCTCCACCAGCCCGTTCTCTTCGGGTTCCAACTGTCCGGAAACCCAGGGCAGCTCACGCTGGACCCGATTCAGAAACGCCCCGGCGAAGTTGATCAGCTCCACCTCGATGCTGCCCAGCATTCCCCGAAAGAAATTGTAGGCCACGGATGCGGGGATGGCCACGGCCAGGCCGATGGCCGTGGCCACCAGCGCTTCGGACAACCCGGGAGCCACGGTGGCCAGGGATGCGCTGCCCATCTGCCCGATGGCATAGAAGGAATGCATGATCCCCCAGACCGTGCCGAACAGTCCGATGAATGGGGCCGAACTGGCGCAGGTGGCCAGAAACGAGAGCGAGGAGGCCAGGTTTCGCATGGTACTGCTGACGTTCTGGCGCAACACGCGACGCAGATTGTCCATGGCGATCTTGCTCTTCTGGGCCGCGGGCATGGTGGCCCCTTCCAGCCGCTTCAACTCTGCCACTGCCTGATAGGCCAGGGGGTAGAGCGGTGAATCCGCGCCGCGAGCCAGGATATGAACCGCTGACCCCAGATCCGGAGCGCTCTGAAAGCGCTTGAAGTCAACCAGGGCCTGCTGCTTGGCCCGGCGCAGTATCATGATCTTGTAGAAAATGATGCTCCAGCTGGCCAGGGACATGCCCACCAAGAGCAGCATCACCAGTTGCACCACGATGGTCGCTTGGCGGACCAGATCCCAAATGCCGGTTTGCGGAAGAAGCTCCATGAATGAATATCCTGTATCTGTTTGTGATTATTGATGTCGTTTTGTACGCCGCTCAAGTCCGGTTCACAATTCCAGCTCCTGACTTCTAACTCCTCACCCCAGCCGCTCCGCCAACTCCGGCAAGCATGCCTCAGCCGGCAAGTCCAGACGTACATCGGCCAGATCGCCGTAGCTGGTCGGCCCTAGGTTGATCTCCACCACTCGACCGCCTCCGGCCTTGACCTGATAAGGGATGATGTTGGCCGGGGCAACGTCGCCGGAGGTGCCGATGATCACCGCCAGATCGGCCCGGTTGCTCCAGCGCTGGCTTTCGGTCAAGGCCGCCTGGGGAATGGCCTCGCCGAAAAAGACCAACGTTGGGCGGATCACCTCGCCGCAGGCCTCGCACAACCAGGGCAGGTCCGTCATGGTCAAATCCTGAGCCGCCTCGGCGGGATAATCGCGTCGGCAAGCGTTGCAATAAAAACCGCGACAGTTACCGTGAAACTCAATCACATTGCGCGTTCCGGCCTGCTGGTGCAATCCGTCGATGTTCTGGGTGATCACCATGTCCAACCGTCCGGCCTGTTCCAGCCGGGTCAAGGCCAGGTGGGCCGGGTTGGGCGAGGCGTTGCCGAACATGGTCAAGGCGTCCAGGAGAAACTCCCAGACCGCCTTGGGGTTGCGTTCCAGGCCCCAGGTGCTGGCCACCACGTTAGCGTCAAAACGGGACCACAGCCCGCCTGGACTGCGAAAATCCGGAATCCCGCTGGGCACGGAAATCCCGGCCCCGGTCAACGCCACCACCCGATGCGCGGAGCGCCAGAGGTCGGCTGCCTGGTCGATGAGATTGGACATGTTTGATTTGAGAGGTTCAGCGGTTCACGGTTCAGGGGTTCACGGTTGGCGATTTCGCGTGCACAAGTAAACTCCATGCATTCAAGTCTCAGCCCTCAGGTTTCAGGTCTCAACCCTCACCCCTTCCGCCTTCCCCTTTCCACCAAAGCCCACGAATTGGCCTCAGCTTGCAGATACTCGTCCTGGCTCAAGCCGGCACCCAGGGCGACGCGGCGGCGTTGGTCGCGGGAGATCAGGTCTCCGGGGGCGTGGGCGTCGTTGTTGATCACCAGTTTCGCACCGAAGCGACGGGCCAGGGCAGCCACGTGGCCGTTGGTCAGGCTGTGGCCCTTGCGGGTGGTGATCTCCAGGTGCACGCCCCGCTCGGCGGCCAGTTGGGCCTCCTCGGGTGTGATCAGCCCGGGGTGGGCCAGGATGTCCACTCCGGCCTCAATGGCCGCCAGGTTCGTGCCCATTTCCACGGGTTCGACTATGGTTTCGCCGTGGACGACCACCAGTTGGGCTCCGTTCATCCGTGCCGAATCCGCCAGCCGGGAAATCAATCCTGGAGGCACGTGGGTCAATTCCACGCCCAGCAGGATATCCAGCCCAAAATACGCCGCTCCCTGCGCGGCCACGCGACCCACGTTTTCCAGGACCAGAAACAGATTGCTGGCATCCACGTGGTCGGTGAAGGCCAAGGCCTGGTATCCGGCGGCCTTGGCCCGGCGGGCCAGTTCACCAGGCAGCAAGGCTCCGTCGCTGAACAGGGTGTGGGTGTGCAGATCAATCATAAGCAAATCACATCTTGTATTTGGTGTCGTCAATAGTGTATTTTTCCAGAATTTCATTCCACTGCTGGGCGTCTTCGGTCTTCAGGACCGCCTGGTAGCGATTTTCGCGCACCTCCACGATATGGGCCAGGACTTCCTCGCTGACCCGAATCGGCACCTGGGCCCGCAAGCCCAGGGCGATGGCGTCCGAGGGCCGACAGTCGATCCGCTTCAAGGCTTCCCCCTGAAGCACTTCGATTTCCGCGAAATACGTATTGTCGTGCAGCCGGACCACGTCCACGTTGCGCACCTCGCCGCCCAGGGCCTCAATAGCCTGGAGCAGCAGGTCGTGGGTCATGGGTCGGGGCAGGCGCACGTCGTTGAGGACCATGGAGATGGCCACGGCTTCCATGGCCCCGATCCAGATGGGCAAAACTTGTTTATCCGTCTTGTCCTTGAGGATCAGCACGGGAACCTGACTTTCCTCATCCAGGGCCAGTCCGTAGATGTGCATTTCAATCATCCGTCCTCCTCCATGCATCCCCAGAGCGAATGCTTTTTGGCCTCCCGGATCCGCACCGGAACGACGTCCCCGATCAGGCGCCGGGGGGCCTCCGACGGCACGGGAAAATTCACGGTCTGCCCGAATTCATCCCGCCCGCGACAACTGGGCAGGTCTTCCGACGTCTTCTTGCTCTCGCCTTCCACCAGCACCTCGACCCGAGCGCCGACCATCCGGCCCAGCCACTGCTCGGACAGTTCGGCCTGTACATCCTGCAACACCCGCAACCGCTCGGCCTTCACGTCCCGCTCCAGTTTGCCGTCCATGTTCGCGGCCCGTGTTCCGGGACGGTCCGAATAGACGAAAGAAAAACTGCTCGCAAAACCCACACGGCGCATGGCGTCCAGGGTGAGTTGGAAATCCCGGTCCGTTTCGCCGGGAAAGCCGACGATCAGGTCCGTGGTCAGGGCGATTTCTGGGCGAGCCCGGCGCAGTCCTTCGACCAAGTCAAGATAGTGATCCAGTGTATATTTTCGGCCCATGGCCCGCAATACCGCATCCGAACCGGACTGGAGAGGCAGGTGCAGGTGGGGGCATAGATTCGGGTGACGGCCAAAAGCGGCAATGGTTTCCGGGGAAAGATCCTTGGGATGGGAGGTGGTGAAGCGCAGCCGTCGCAGCCCGGGCAGCGAGGCAATGGCGTCCAGCAAGGCTGGAAACCCAGGTTCGTCGACTGTTCCCGCACTCTTGGAATCAAGTCCATAGCTGTTCACGTTCTGGCCCAGCAGGGTGATTTCACGAACGCCTCGGTCCACCAGGCCCCGGCATTCGTCGAGAATCGAACCGCTGGACCTGGAGCGCTGACGCCCCCTGGTCAGAGGGACGATGCAGTAGGCGCAAAAATTGTCACACCCCTGCATGATGGTGACGTAAGCCTGGCGTTGAACTCCCGGTTCCGCAAGAGCGGCATCCCGCTCGGGGAAGGATTGCGTGAAATCCAGAAAGGACAGCCGTAAATCAGGTTCACGGGTCAAGCGGGCCAGGGCGTCCGGGACCATGGGCAGCCCGTCCGGCCCGAAAATCAAACGGACGTACGGGAACCGCGCGAAAAAGGCCTCCCCCACCTGCTGGGCCACGCAACCACCCACGGCCACGAGCAGTTCGGGATTGCGCAGCCACAGATCCCGCAGTCGCCCCAGATGACTGTAAACCTTCTGCTCCGGCTTCTCCCGCACGCTGCACGTATTCAGAATCAGGACATCGGCGTCCGTTTCCGTACCCTGGGCCCAGCCCAAAGCTTCCAAAGACGTCCCGAGCCACCGGGAGTCATGGACGTTCATCTGGCAACCGAAAGTCGTGATATGAAATTGCTTGGCACTCATTTCAACCAGTTCTCCAAAAAGCTCAGCACGTGGTCCCTGGCCTGGTCGATGGTCAAGGCCGCGCCGTCTACCACGCATTCCGCGCCGGGATTCTCTTCAAAGGGCACATCCACCCCGATCACCTGCCCCAAACCGGGATGCTCGTGGCCGGTGCGGCGCCGATCAAGGGCTTTTTCGTACAGCCCGGCCATGACCAGCCCTTCGGGCCGCTCCCGTTCCCGGGCCATGGCAACATCCAGTGGACAGCGGATAAAAACTTCGGCGAATCGCCGAATCCGGGTCCGAGCCGCGCCCCGGACCGCCAAGCGATGGGCCGTAGCATCCATGAGCACGCCATGGCCCTGATCCACCAGGTCGGAAGCTTCCTGGATAAAACGATCGTAGGCCCGGTTGCGTTCTTCAGGGGAATATGTCGGGTTGGGAAAATAGATTTTCCGCCGAGCGTCCATTTCCAGGTGAACGACCAACGCCCCCCGCTCCTCCAAAGCACGGCGAACAGCCTTGGCCAGGGTACTCTTCCCGCAACCGGGTAACCCAGTGAACCATAGGGCCCAGCCGTTGGAGCGAGAAATGTTCATGAAATCCACGGGACCGGGGGGGGCCGGGCACGACTCAGCCCATATAGTCGTTGATCCGGTCATAGGCAAAGCGCTTGTCGGCCAGTACGTTCTCCATGAACCGGAACAGCCCGAGGCGCACTTCGAGAGGGTGGCCGGGGTACCATTCCGGGGAGGCGATGACCAGGGCGCGAAAGACGTGAAACGGAGCGATCACTTCCAGCATTTCCCGGTCATTGGTCAGGTCCAGATAGGTGTCCCAAAAAGTCCGGTACAGCCGTTCGAAGTCGCCGGAGAGCCGGGGTTGGTCGTACAGGCCGAAAAGCAGGTAGTTGCAGCTCATGGTCGAGACGTCGTCCGCCGCGTCGCCCCATTCACCCCGGCTGCGGTCCAGGACCCGAAAGTCACCGTCGGGCTGGATCAGCACGTTCCAGGGATGGAAGTCGCCGTGGACCGCGGCCAGGCGGTGCGCATAACCGCGAAGCTTCCAGCGCCAGTCCACCAGTCGCCGTTCCAGGGTCTGAAAGCGCTCCGGCAGAAAATGTTCATATGGATGCGGATAAGAATCCACCAGCCCGAAAATGCACTCCGATGCGCCGATCAGATTCCGGATCCGCCGCCAGTACAGGTCCGGGTCATCCTTCTTTTGGCCATGCACCCCGGCCAGCCACCGGGCAAAAGCCTCGGCCTTGGCCAGGTCCCCGTGTTCCAAACCGCTGTGGCGAATCCGCTCCAGGTCCCGGTAATAGTCGTAGCCCTGGACCATCTCATTGACCATGAAAAATTCCTGGGGCTCTCGCACCGGAATCATCGCGCCGTCACGGTTCACATAGCCCAGCCCCAAAGGACGGACATGCTTGTCCATCAGTCCCCCGGCCTCGTACTGGAACATCAGGATCGCGGCCCGATCCCAGTAAAACTGGTGTCCGTACTTGTCCCCGCGCATGGTGGAAAGCACTGCTTCCTTGGTCTCTCCAGCCTGTTCGAAGCGGATGTAAACCGGCTTGCCGTACCCGAAGTCCTTCATGCCCTGGGTTCCCTGTGCACCCATTTCCCGCGCTTCCAGGAGGTGGGCGTCCGGGCCGAACTGATCCCGCAGATACTGTCGCAAATAATCCAGATGCATCTGCAGGGCCGGGCGTTTCTGATTGCGCATGGGCATGGGAACCTCCCGTGGGATGTCGGTTGACGAGCCGAAGGTCAGGGTAACTACAAGAAAAACAATGCTTCTTTGCCCCCCTCTCCCCTGGGGAGAGGGTCAGAGGGCGATTTCGGGGCAGCTTTCATCCCGAAAACCGGCTCATCAGAAGTTTTCCGCATACCTGGCCCAGAACTCGTCCACGGTGAAGCGATGCTCCTGGGTCCCGTGATGTTCCACGGCATAGGCAGCGCTGGTCAGGGCAACCTTGGCGGCCTCGGTCACGGCCCGGCCCTCCACCAAGCCCTTGATCAGCCCGGCCCGGAAACAATCCCCGGCTCCGGTGGGATCGACCACCTTGGAAACCTTGGCAGCGGCCAGCCGGGTTTCTTCACCGGGCCGAAGCACCACGCAGCCCTGCTCGCCCAGGGTGGTGATGATGGTCTTGACCCGGCTAAGCAGCTCGGCCCGATCCGCACCGGTGTTCTTCATGATCATCTCCAACTCGTAGTCGTTGGAAATGAGGATTTCCGCGCCGGTGAGCATCTCCAACATTTGCTCGCCGGAAAAGGCCGGAATGTTCTGGCCCGGATCGAAAATGTAACGCACGCCCTTTTCGCGGTAGACCCGGCAGTACTCGGCCATGTCCTGAAGATTGCCCGGAGCGACGACTGCCAGGGCGTCCTGAGGGACCACCGTCGAAAAGTCGTACTCCGAGGAATAATTCATGGCCGCGGGATTGAACCCGGTAATCTGGTTGTCCGACTGATCCGTGGTGATATAGGCCGAGGCGGTCAGCTCGTCGGGAATGATCCGGATGCCCGTTTGATCCATCTCCAGTTCCTCCAGCCACTGGGCGTAGCCGGCGAAATCCTTGCCGCCCGCCGAGGCCAGAATCCGGGGCTTTTCTCCCAACAGGCCCAGGGTGTAGGCGATGTTTCCGGCCGTGCCACCGAATTTCTCGTTCACGCCGTTGACCAAGAAACAGACGTTCAGAATATGAATCTTGTCCGGCATGATATGGTCGGCAAAGCGGCCGGGAAAGGGCATGATGCGGTCATAGGCGATGGACCCGGAAACGAGAATCTGCATGATAGCCTCGTGGTGCGTGTTGAAAGATGAACGGAAATACCACCGACGCCTCGGCGCGGTGAACCTAATGTCGACGACAGGCCGGGAGACGTCCTGCTGTTTAGTTCCTCTTGGGAAAAAGCTCTATCCAGCCGCGGAAGCGGTTTCCCGTCCGATCCAGTCAAGAAAAGGCTGATGGCCGTCGGTAATGGGCCAGGAGACGATGCATGGGCAGTCGTAGGAGTGAACGACCTGGACCCGCTCGGCCAAGGCGGGCAGCAGTTCGGCCCTGGTTTTGGCCAGGACCACCACTTCGCCGCCTTCCTCGACCTTTCCTTCCCACCAATAAAGGGTTTGCATGTGATCCAGGATGTTCACGCAGGCCGCCAGACGGTTGGAAATCAGCTCGTGGGCGATGGTCTTGGCCTGGTCCATGGATTCCGCGGTCATGTAGACCATGATTGGCTGCATGGTCGTCTCCTTTACATATCGGCCAAATGGTCCAACACGGCGTTACGTTCGGCGTCGTTGAGCAGACCGGTACGTTTGCCCTCCATCCGCTCCACGGTCCGTTCCCACCAAGCCCGGTCCTGCCCGGCGCGGCGCTCCACGCGCATCAGATCATGGCATTGCGTACAGCGCTCCTTGACCAGGGCCGCGCCGTCCAAGGCTTCACCTACTGCCTTAGTGGATACGGCAACCGTTACGGCGATCAACAAAAAACCAGCCATGGAAAATCCAATTGTTGCTCTGAGCTTGTTCATTTTGTTTCTCCTTGACAATGTGAATCGACCTTATGGAAGACTGCGCATGCGGATTCGCCAATCGAAATCGTCACGCCTGATCGCATCTGAACCGCAAAAACGGGAACAAAAATCAGGCTATGAGCTTTCGGAAGAGAAAGCAATGCAGGCCATGAGAGGTCCCCAAACTCAAGAGTATCCCGCCTCATCAATGAAGAGTCTTTTCCAGAAAAGGGATAACCACGGGCTGGGTTACATGTCGCTCATCTGCATTATAGTAGGGGCGCAGCGCACGGTGGCTAAGAAGCGTCGTTCAGGTTGGCATAGATCAATGACAAGACTTCCTTGAACTCTTCGACTTGCTTCTCGCTCAGGCCGCGATAGGCACGCTCGGCCAGTTGCCCGGCGACGCCCAAGATCCCCTCGCGCAGAGCCCGGCCTTCAGCGGTTAGGAATATCCGGCTGCATCGGCGGTCGTGTTCATCGCGCTGGCGCACCACCAACCGGCGGCGTTCCAGACCGTCGAGGATGCGGGTCATGTTGGTCATGTCTTTGAAGGTGGTCGAGGCCAGTTCGCGCTGCACTCCGCCCTCGTGGCTCCAAAGCCGCCACAGGACCACGCACTGCTCCGGGGTCACAGAATAACCCTGCTCCTCCAGCAGACGGTGAAACTCTTTTTTAATGCGCAACGCCGCCCTGTTGACCAGAAATCCGGGAGAGTCCTCCAAGTCCATTTGCAACATCTTCTCCATCCATGAAGTCATTTAGTTGTCACTCCAATTATTGGTTGACTTTTTCCAGACCCGACAACATAGGCAGGCCTGTTGATGTATAGGCCGGGATCACCGCGTTCTGAAAACTCAAAGAATGATCGCGAACGTGCCCTGCTTCGCCTCCAACTCCGCCGAAAACCATTTTCCTCTCCGGAGAATAAAAGGTCCCGCGGCACGGGGGCATTGCTCGGCGATAAAAGCATTGGGCGCGGCCGCGGCGATGATCCATTTCCAGAATTGGCAACCGCAACAGGAGGACGTATGGCACGCACCGATGATTCGCAACGCTTCGGCATCACTCGAAGCCGCGCCCGTGGAGGGTACCCGGGACGCTACCTTGGGATATCCATTTTTTTAGCCCTCGGCCTTGTCCTGATTATGGGGCTGGTCGGCGTTGGCCCGGCCTACGGGGCGGGTTTCGCCCTTTACGAATTCGGGGCACGGGGGACATCCATGGGGGGAACCATGATCGGGCGGGCGGACGATCCATCGGCCGTGGCCTACAACCCCGCGGGCATCACTCAGCTTGAGGGAACCCAGACCATGGTCGGCTTCTCCCTGGTGATGCCCGAAGGAGATATTGAAACTCCCGGCAATACCACCAGCATCAAGAGCAATACCTGGATCCCGCCCCATGCCTACGTCACCCGCCAGATGAGCGACAAAATCTGGCTGGGCCTGGGCATTTACAACAGGTTCGGCCTGGGAACCGAGTTCCCGGAAGGCTGGCCGGGTGAGTACAATAACCTTTTTACACGTGTCAAATCACTCTCCTTCAATCCGAACCTGGCCTATAAACTGACCGATTCCGTCTCCGTGGCCGTGGGCGCGGAGGTGATGTGGTTCGATTTTTACCAGAAGCGCATGGTCGGCCAAGCCCTGGGCGGCATGCGCGCCGAACTCGAAGGGGACTCCTGGGGCGTTGGTGGAAACATCGCCCTGCACTACAAGCCCAATGACACGTGGGCCCTGGGCCTGACCTACAAAAGCCGGGTCAAGCAGACCATCAAGGGCGACGCCTCGTTCAAACGCAACCCCACGGCCATGGCCCTGGGCTACTTCAACAACACCTCCGCCGAGGGCGACATCACCCTGCCCGACTCCTTCGGGCTCGGCATCATGTTCCGGCCTTTTGAAAAGCTGAGCCTGGAAGCCAACGCCATCTACACCCTCTGGAGCACCTACGACAAACTGGAAATCACCTACGGCGACGCCCTGACCCCGGGATCGTCCCTGGGCGACAACAAGGTTTCCTCGTCTCAAAAAAATTGGAACGATGTCTGGCGCTTTCAGTTCGGCGCGGAATACGACCTGACCGACCTGATCAAGCTCCGGCTCGGCTATGTCTACGATCAGATTCCGGACGACGACGAATTCGCCGACTATATGACCCCCACCAACGACCGGAACATCATCACCACCGGCCTCGGCCTGGCCTGGGACAACCTCAGCGTGGACTTCTCCTATTCCTATCTCTGGTTCGGCGAACGCAGCATCAAGGGCCGGCCGGCCGACGGCGTGCTGGACAGCACGTTCAAGGACGGACGCACCCATCTGATCGGAACGAGCCTGAGCTACCGCTTCTAATCCCGCTTGCTTCAGGGCCCGGCGCACACCATCGCGCCGGGCCCGATTCCTCCCCTCCCCCGCGCAAAAAACCATCAGTTCCGGTCATTCTTGACCTTGCCCGCGATCCCTGCAAAAGATGCTTCGTCCCGGCTTCACGGCGTTCCTCGAACCCAAACCGTGATCTGTTGTACCACCAAACCGCGAACGACTGGGAGCCCCCATGCCGAAAGGCTTATCGCCGACGACTCCATGTTTCAACGTTTTTCCCTGTCCAAGGCGGTCAAGGGCCTCGGATACGAGGTTATCCGAAGCCAAGAACGGCCAAGAAGTCTGCCTAAGCCGACAGTTCCTACGCGAAAACCTATGGAGGCGCCGAACTGGGGCTCTCCCTGTGTCGACATTGAGTGAAGCTGATGGGCGGGAGCATGTCGTTCCAAAGCATCATCGGCCAGGGCTGTGCGTTTTCCTTCGTCATTCCTTTACATGACGCCGCGCTCCAGACACCGGAACCACCTTCCATCGGACCTACGGCTTTCGACATGACACAACCAGCTTCGCACTCGCCAGAGTCTCCTTCCTCTACGACGACCGCGTTGCCCGGGACGTCCGCAACAATGGACCAGCTTGGCGAGCACCCTTCAGCCCATATCCTGGTCGCCGAGGACGTGGACATCAACCAGCAATACCTCGCCTTTCTTTTGGGGCAGCACGGATACAGCTTCGACCTGGTTTCCAGCGGGGTCGAGGCCGTTGATGCCTTCCAAGGAAAAACCTACGACATTATTCTCATGGACATCCAGATGCCGGAGATGGACGGCCTGGAAGCCACGACCCGCATCCGCACCCTGGAGCGGGACCATGGCTTGCCGCGCACGCCGATTATCGCCCTCACCGCCTATATCCTGCCCGAGGAGCGAGAATTTTTCCTGAGCAAAGGCATGGACGGCTTCTCGCCCAAACCGATCCAGGGCGACCAGCTTCATGCCGAAATCCAGCGCTTGCTGCCGACACGGCCCCCGGAGACACGCCCAGCCGCTTTTACAGCCTCCTCCAACGAGCCTCCGCGGACAACGCCGATTTCCGATCCCGATCCTTGCCTTGACTCCCGACCGGTCTACAACCTTCAGGACGTCAAGCGACGATTTATGGGCAATGACAAACTGTGGCAAACAATTGCCATGGGCTTTTACCAGGAAGAGCTGCCCGAATACCTGGAACAGATCCATCCCCTGCTCCATGACCCGGACCTTCAGCAAACGGCCCGGCTGGCCCACAAGATCAAAGGCGCGCTGGGTACGCTCTGCGCCGACCCGGCCCGGGACGCGGCCCTGACCGTGGAAAAGGCCGCGAAAAGCGGGAATGTTCCGGAAACGAAAAACGGTCTGCATCTGCTCCTCGCGGAGTTGAAACGCATCCCTGAGGCCCCGGAAACCGCTAAATCAGCATAACCATCTAAAAAAGACTATTCACCATCATACGATCATAAAATGGACTGGATACCCGCCTTCGCGGGTATGACTGACTCGGAGACGGCAGTGAAAAACACGTCATTCCCGCGAAGGCGGGAATCCAGCGCCGAAATGAGGCTCTAACCAGGATGTACTGAGTAGCCACAAAAATTGTCTGCAATGTCGCATAGCCACATCAGCCTTCACCCTGCTGCTTCCCAGCCGAAATAATGACGAACGAAAGAAATACTCCTTGCATCGTGCTGGTCAACGACGACCAGGCCCAACTGACGATCATGACCAACCTGCTGCGCATGGAAGGGCTGCGGGTCCGTCCCTTCTCCTCGGCGGAGGAGGCCTTGCAAGGCATGGCCGATGATCCTCCGCCGGATTTGATCCTGACCGACCTGTACATGCCCCTGATTGACGGATGGCGCTTCTGTCGTCTGCTGCGCTCTCCTGATTACCCGGATTACAACACCGTCCCGCTGATGGTGGCCTCGGCGACCTTCTCAGGCGAGGAAGCCGCGCGGGTCACCGTTGAAACCGGGGCCGACGCTTTCGAGCCCATCCCCCTAAACATCCCCCGTTTTCTGAAAACGGTCCGCGACCTGCTCCGAGGGCACAAACAACCACTGGACCGCCTGGTCCTGATCATCGAAGACAGCCGCTCCATGGCTCTCCTGTTGCAAAGCGAGTTTGCCGCCCGAGGATACCGGGCCCATGTGGCCCTGACCGCGGCAGCCGGACGCGAGCTGTTTCACAATCTGCCCTTCGAGCTGGTGATCCTGGATTACCATTTGCCCGACCAACTCGGCGACTCGGTCCTGGAAGAGTTCATGAGCCATCGACCGGAAACGGTGTGCATCGTGATCACCAGCGATTCCAAACCGGAAATCGCCCTGAAATGCACCCGCAAAGGGGCCGCGGCCTATGTGCGCAAGCCCTTCAGCCCGGACTACCTTATTGATCTCTGCACCAATGCTCGAAGGGAGCGGGCCCTGTTGCGGGTCGAGGAACGCCTGGAGGAACGCACCCAGGAGTTGCGAAAAAGCGAAGCCCGCTACCGGTCCGTGCTGGAAAACATCCTGGACGTCTATTATCGCACGGACGCCCAGGGGAACATCACCTTGGCCAGCCCATCGGCCCTCCCCTTGTTCGGATGCTCCAGCCTGGAAGAAATCATCGGTCGTCCGGCAGCCTCGTTTTATCTACACCCGGAGGAGCGGCAAGGACTACTGCTGGCCCTGAAACGCCAGGGCGAGGTTCTAGATTACGAGGTCACCCTGAAACGCCGGGACGGCGCCCCGGTCCATGTTTCCACCAACAGCCGACTGTATATCGACGACGAAGGCAACGTACTCGGAGTGGAAGGAACGTTTCGGGACATCACGAAGCGCAAACAGGCCGAAGCCGCCCAGGCCAAGGCGGAGAGCAAATACAAGGAGCTGTTCGACAACGCGCCGGTGGCCGTCTTTCAGGCCACGTCGGATGGACGGTTTCTGCGGGTCAACCCGATGTATGCCGAGCTTGTAGGCTACGGCTCACCTCAAGAAATGCTGGACACGATCACGGACATCGCGACCCAGCTCTACGCCGATCCCGCGGACCGAGAGGCTTACAAGCAGGAACTTGAGCGCTGCGGCATGGTCAAGAATTACAAGGTGCGGCTGAAACGCCGCGACGGAACGCCGATTTGGGTTTCCATGAACACCAAGGCTGTTCGGGACCAGGATGGGACCTTGATTTCCTACGACGGCTTTCTCAGCGATATCTCCCAGGAAAAGGAGTTGGAGGAGCAGTTACGCCAAGCCCAGAAGATCGAGGCCCTGGGCACCCTGGCCGGAGGCATGGCTCACGATTTCAACAACATCCTCCAGGCCGTGGGCGGCATGGCCCAGCTCATGCTGAACCGAAAAACCAAAGAAGACGAAGACTACCTGGGCCTGCTGAGCATCCACAAGGCCTGCAACCGGGGCGCGGAGCTGATCCGCCAGCTTCTGGCCTACAGCAGGAAAACTCCGGGCAACCATCGTCCCATGGACCTGAACCGGGAAATCACGGAAGCAGTAGCCGTTCTCCAACGGACCATCCCCAAGATGATCGACATCCGCGTCCATTTAGCCCCGGATCTGAGGCCGATCCTGGCCGACCCGCTTCAGATCGAGCAGATCATTTTCAACCTCGGCACCAATGCCGCCGACGCCATGGCCGGATTCGGCACCCTGACGATCACAACCCAAAACATCCCGGATGAAGACGCCTCCCCGTCATCCGCGACGGGTACTGTCCGCCTGTTGGTCACGGACACCGGCACCGGCATGGACCAGGACACGGCCCAGAAAATTTTCGACCCTTTCTTCACCACC
Organism: Desulfonatronum thiodismutans; assembly: GCF_000717475.1. Lineage (NCBI taxonomy): Bacteria > Pseudomonadati > Thermodesulfobacteriota > Desulfovibrionia > Desulfovibrionales > Desulfonatronaceae > Desulfonatronum > Desulfonatronum thiodismutans. The sequence continues at coordinate 3,893 of NZ_JPIK01000003.1, read as the reverse complement.
AAGGAAGTGGACAAAGGTACCGGACTGGGGCTGGCTTCGGTCTACGGCACGGTTCAAAGCCACGGCGGGCGCATCACCTGCATCACCACGCCGGGCGGCGGAACGACCTTTGTCATCGACTTCCCGGCCACGGACCAACCCACGGACCACGTTCAGCCCCTCTCGGCCGAACCAATCCCCGCTCCATCGAAGTCCATCCAACAAATTGACGCCCCGGACAGCGCCGACTCCCCCCAAACCAGAATTCTCGTCGTGGACGACGACGATCTGGTCAGGGAAACCACAGTGGAAGGCCTGCGCCTGCAAGGATACGCGGTGGAGGAGGTCTCCCGCGGAGAGCAAGCCTTGGACCGGATTCAGGCCGACCCGGAAGCGTTCCATCTCGTGGTCCTGGATCTGAACATGCCGGGCATAGGCGGCCTGAAAACCTTGAATGTCCTTTTGAAGCTGGACCCGAAGCTCCGGGTCCTGATCGTCAGCGGCTACGTTGCCGACGGCCATGGCTCCAGCGTTCTCGCCACCGGAGCCGCGGGATTCCTGGGCAAACCGTTCCATCTTCAGGCCCTGGCGGAAACGGTTCGCGAGATACTTGCGCAAGACACTTCCGAGGCATCCGCCGACCCGGTTCACTACGTGCGATAATCTCCGGAACGCTCTGGCTGGAAGATCACGTCCACGATCGATACACGCATCATTCCGCCTCCGGGTCGCGGCCATTCGATTTCATCTCCCTGGGTCAGCCCCAGCAAGGCGCTGCCCACCGGGGCCAGAATCGAAATTTTTTGGCCCTGGGAATCCTCACTGCCCGGATAGACCAGAGTCATGACGAACTCCTCTCCTGAAGGCTCCACCCGAAACTTCACGGTGGAGTTCATGGTCACCACGGTTCCGGGGACCTCCTCCGGCGCGACGATCTTGGCCCGCTCCAATTCCGCCTCCAGTTCGGCCATGCCGGGAAACGAGTTCGATGAAAGCGAGTCCAGCAACATCTCCAGCCGCTTGGCATCCACAGACGATACGATGATATTTGGTTTTTTCCGCACGATTCCCTCTCGTTGATCAGAATGGTTGGTGTATCCGGCAAAGGCCATCAAGCCCATATTTCTTGAAAAGGCAAGCCGAGGGAGATTTCCTCTCCCCCTTGCCTTTCCTCCCTACATTAATGTAGGAAATCCGGGCTTGTCCGCACTAATGTCTTTTTTTGGAGGAAAACATGAATCTGAACAAACCCAATGCCAACGAAGCCACCCAGAGCTTCAACCGCTCCAAGAGCGTCGTGGCCATGAGCGGAATCTGTACCCGCTGCGTGGACGGTTGCCGGGGCAATTGTGAAATTTTCAAGTCCACGTTTCGCGGCCGCGAAGTGATCTATCCCGGACCGTTCGGCAAGGTCACGGCCGGCGGGGACAAGGATTATCCCCTGGACTACTCCCATCTGAACATCCAGGGCTACGCCATGGGCGCCAAGGGCATGCCCGAAGGCGTGGAGCCCGGACCGGATACGGCCCTGTTTCCCAAGGTGGACACCCGCACCGAATACGGCTGGAACTCCAAGACCGCCATGGAGGTGCCGATTTTCACCGGAGCGCTGGGCTCAACGGAAATTGCCCGGGCCAACTGGGAGCACTTCGCCATAGGCGCGGCCATCAGCGGCATCAGCCTGGTCTGCGGCGAGAATGTCTGCGGCATCGACCCCGGCCTGGAGTTGAACAGTTCCAACATGGTCGTCAAGTCCCCGGAAATGGCCCGACGCATTGAGGTTTATCGTCGCTATCACCGCGGGTTCGGGGAAATGCTGGTCCAGATGAACGTGGAGGACGGGCGCCTGGGCGTGGCCGAATACCTGATCGACACGCACGGCCAGGAATCCATTGAGCTGAAATGGGGCCAGGGCGCCAAGTCCATCGGCGGCGAGATCATGGTCCACAGCCTGGAGCGGGCCCTGGAACTGCAACGTCGGGGCTACATCGTCACCCCGGACCCGTCCGATCCGGTCAACCAGGCGGCCTTCAACTCCGGCGGCATTAAGGAGTTCGAACGGCACAGCCGCCTGGGCTTTATTTCCGAGGAATCCTTCATGGCCGAGGTGGCGCGACTGCGCAAGCTGGGCTACAAGCGGATCACCCTGAAGACCGGGGCCTACGGCATGCGCGAGCTGGCTCTGGCCATGCGCTGGAGCAGCAAGGCGGAAATCGACCTGCTGACCATCGACGGCGCACCCGGAGGCACGGGCATGAGCCCCTGGCGGATGATGGCCGAATGGGGCGTGCCCAGCCTGTACCTGCACACGGCGGCCTACAAGTTCGCCAAGCATCTGGAAGGACGCGGCCTGCGCGTGCCCGACCTGGCCTTTGCCGGAGCCTTTTCCAGCGAGGACGGCATTTTCAAGGCCTTGGCCCTGGGCGCTCCGTACACCAAGGCGGTCTGCATGGGCCGGGCTCTGATGATCCCGGGCATGGTGGGCAAGAACATCGCCAAGTGGATGAACGAAAACGACCTGCCCAAAACCGTTTCGGCCTACGGGACCACCCCGGAGGAAATTTTCACCGACTATTCCAAGGTCAAGGATCTGGTAGGCGCGGACGAAATGCCCAACATCCCCCTGGGCGCGGTGGGCATCTACAGCTACTGCGACCGGATCAGGGTCGGCCTGCAACAACTCATGGCCGGAGCCCGCTGCTTCAACCTGGCTTCCGTCACCCGCAATGAACTGATGTCCCTGACCGAGGAATGCGCCAAACTCACCGGCATCCCCTACGTCATGGACGCGTACCTGGACGAGGCCATGGAGATTTTGAACAGCTGAGCAGCCTTGGCAGCCATACGAAACACAAAAGGGCGCACCATGGTGCGCCCTTTTTTTCTCGTCCTGACGTTTTCAACGGCCTTTCACGGGCGATGTCTCTGAGGCGGCCCCTGATTCACGCAACCCAATTTTCGATAACCAAACCAGACACCCTCTTGAATTCACGAACATTTCTGGTGACGAGGACGGCTCCTAAAAAACGTGCATGAGCGGCAATCAGCAAGTCATTGGCTCCAATAATCATGCCGCTCGCTTCCAGTTGCGTACGTATCTCCCCATAAACGTCCGCGGCTTGAAAAGGCCAGTCCCAAAGCTGACATAAGGCGATGAAGTCAGAGAGTGCTTTTGCATTTTGCTCTTTTTGTTCACTTTTTTTCACCCCATATGCAAGTTCAGCAAAAACGATCCCGGATATGCCCACATTTTGAACCGAAATAGTGCGGAGCTTGTTTCTTGTGACTGCGTCGCCCTTCATCACGGCAATGCAAATATTGGTATCAAGCATGTACCGCATCAGAAATCCTCGCGAATATCCATGGGAGGTTCGTGAATCTCTTCCGGAAAATCATTGTCGAGAAGATGTCCCGTGGCAAAATATTCATCCCATGTTCCCACTTTTGGGCTGAGGATAATGTCCTCGCCATGCTTGCGGATGAAGACTTCTTTGGCCATAATTCGGAAATCACCAGGAAGGCTGATCGTCTGGTTGACGCCATCGAAAAAAACCTGCGCAATGTGTAGATCGGAAATCTTTTGAGAGGCAAGTAATCTGTTTTGCATGACTGTCACCTTGCTTTGTGGAATGAGCTATTTTGGATTTCCCAATTTTTCGAGATGTATTCAGCATAACAGCGCTTATACTCAACTTTCGGGGTTCCTGTTACAGTCTGACTAAATGTCAATATGTTGAAACTTAAGAGGGATTTTGCTTGAAAGATCCTTTCTCACTGTTTAGAATGTAACTTCTTCACGGTAACAATACAAAACAGGAGAAAGGATCAAATGCAAATTAACTATTTTCAATTCGACGGTCAAGACGAAACACAGTATTCAAATCGGCTCAAAAAGTTTTGCTCTGAATTCAATT
>NZ_JPIK01000002.1 GCF_000717475.1 Desulfonatronum thiodismutans | reverse complement strand
ATGATATCTATCGCCAGATTAAAAAGCGCCCAGGCCGAGCCAAAATATTGGCCAGTGTCCGGGTGGAGATGAAATATGGTGGCCAAGCCAAAATTATTTTTGTCAGAGATCGGCATAATAGAGACTGGTTGGCCCTTTTGACCACGGATATCGATTTGCCGGACGAGGAAGTTGTTCGCATCTACGGAAAGCGTTGGGACATCGAGGTCTTCTTCAAGATGTGCAAGCAGCACCTTGGTCTGGAAAAAGGCATACAATCCAGAGATTTTGACAGTCAAATCGCTCACACTTCCATCGTGATGGCCAGGTACATGTTCCTGTCCCTGGAACAAAGACGCCAGGATGACCCCAGAACCTTTGGCTCATTGTTCAGAGCTTGTTGCGAGGAAATGAGGGACCTGGATTTCATGGCCGCCCTGAAGCGCATACTTGAACTTGCAGTAGACAAGCTGCGCAGCGCAGGACAATACGCAGAGCAGATATACACCGCCATGATATCCGCGGTATTCGGGGCATCTATCGAGTTTTTCGGCTTGAACCAGGAATTATGTCAAAGATCGTAGGTGGTTGCTTGAAAGACAGCAACCCCGAAAGTTGAGAAACTGATCCTTCGACAATATTGATGCGAATTTTTAAATCCATTTCCAGACAGAAGGCAATTTTCGAAAATTTATTATAGTTAGTATTAAAGTGTAGCCCCTGATGTAGTTGAATCCGACATGAAACCTACATCGTGAAGAAAGCGAACCGGCCAAAGCCGGGAAGACCTTGGTATCAGACGATTAACAAACTATGTACCCAAAAACTCATCAAGGATTTTCTTCGATCGCATCTTATACTCTTCGTCATCAATCGCACCATCATCTCTCATCTTTTTGAGGATCTCGAGTCGAGTATCAACATCTTTACGCTTTTCCTCTGACATATGCTGCCTCACATTCCAAATTTTTCGAATTGTTTCTATACCAAGAGTACCTCCTGTAACTGCATAAACAATGATCCACCCTGTAGCACCAACGACACCCAAAGGGGCAAAGGCTGGTGTAGCCAAGAGAATGCCAATAGCTGCTGCACCAGCTAGGAGAGAGGTCACAAATGGATTTTCGCGCATTGATTCTGGAAGGAATCGGTTAACTGCTTCAACAACTTGTTTTTTTGATAGTAACTGCATGATATTCACCTTTAATATTTAAGATTTAAATAGTTTTTTTTCTGAAACAGTTGCCAGGTCACGCCTCCCACTTCACAGTTCCGCACCTTTGACACTTGTAACCACGATTTACAATCCATTCGACTATCTCATCCTTGAATACTAGTATTCCAACACCACCCGTAATAAGTGCGATCACTATAGGTAGCGCAAGCCCTGTTCCGGCTAAGAGGTACGTAACCCAAGCGTAAAAACCTCCTATTGGCATTGCACCGCCAATTATTTTTACAATTAGCTCTACTGTTACCTTTGTAGTGTTTCCGCATGATAGACATTTTATTTTCATTAATACTCCTTCAATTTCAAAAATTATTTTGACATAAAAATATTTAAAACCATCAATAATGTTGTATAAAATATTACTCTAAGAATAATTTTTTCAACAAATCAAACTGAAAGACTGAACTGCAAGTTCATTTTTTTAAATTATAAAAAATTTCATTATTTAAAATATCTTAAAACAAAAAAATATGTTAATTAGAAATTAAATATGAAAGCCAGCAACTATACTGTTGCTGGCTTAATGTGCAAATATATTTACTTTTTAAATAATCTATAAAGACCATATGCAGCAGCACCACCAGCAATTGGTGCTGCTGCTACTGTTACAAGACCTGCCAACATTCCGCCTCCAACAACAGATCCAACTGCTGAAAGACCTGAAGTTATGGCTACGGCACCACTTGTTCCTGTAGCAGCACCTGCTACGACACCACCAATTCCACCTGCTGCACCAGCTACACTACCACCTGCAGTTACTAACAGATCTTTCTTCGAATCACTCATTATCGGAAACCTCCTTTAAAAGTTAAAAGAAAATTATGTGGCATTTCAATATTAAAATAAGGCTACATTAGCGAAAATCACAAAATTCTATATATGACCGGGATGATCAGGTCATGCCCGTCTTTATCTCTGTGGCAAGACAAAAACTAGATCGGATTCCGGGTGTTCGTCTCCGAGCGACTCCCATTCCTGCCAGCCTATCTGCTCACGCGCACACCACTCAAGCTCGGCACGGTGCCCTTCCATCCGATTGGTTGTTTCTTTGAGTGCCTTACCTACTGAAACCGCCTGCTCTCGATTCCGAGGTGTGAGCATCAGAAGGTGTCGATGCTTTCGTGGATTTAGGAGCGTGTCACGATATCGTTGCGCGAGCAGCGTGAGTCGCTCGCCCAGCATCAGGTTGGCTGCAAGTGCCGCATCCGTGCCGTCCAACAGACCGTCGCAACGAGTCACGGCAGCTGTACACAACTGCGCTTGGTGGAAGTAGTGTGAGTAAATACCCGGATGCTTATGTGCCCGATCGTTATAGTGCATTGCGTCCAACAGCAGCGTGTAATGCATATGCGCACGAACTAGCTGCGCCCTCACGCGGACAAACTCGACAGATTCACGTCCGGTCCGTTCGGCCCAGGATGCCTGCTCAAGCGCAGCGACGACACACGCGAGAAGCTCGATGTCTTTGCGTCGATCAAGCCAATTCAAATCCTCAGCAACGGCATTGAGTCGATCAATAACTGTGTCAAGTTTCTGGTCAATGGCACTTAATTTGTGCATGACGGCAGCAAAACCGACTACGGTCACCGCGAGATTAACCGCCTGCAAACCGAACAACATGTCGCTCTTCACATTCAAACCCGCCAACTGCGCCTGCAACGAGGAATTAATTTGAGGTGTTGCGTCCGGATTCCATTCCCGTAGCCGTCCACCTTCGCGTAGCCACATGACAATTTCGTTGTTCGTGGCATTTTGTATCACGCCACCGCGACGAATGAGACTGCCATCGTTCAGGCCATTTGTGATCCACTTTGGAACAGCAAACAGAATGGCCAATTGGTCAATACGTGTAGTCATACTGATTCCGCGAATTCAGCCTTAGCTCGTAGATAAGCCACATGACAGACGACTGGAATTGTCACGCGGTACGCTGGCCCTGCTATGTTGACTAGTGTCAAAATTGCCGTGATTCCAATCCCAATAGGCCCGACGAAAACGGCCATACCTCGATTTAGGGCAGCATTTGCAGCAATACGAAAGCCATTCCCAAGAATCTGACGGGCTACTGCGTTAGCTACAATGGCAGCCATGTTATGTGCTGCAAGTCCTGCGAACCGGATAGCGCCTTGAGCAATCAGTGCCGCGAGGGGTATGCCTCCTCGAAGGTTGCGACCTTTGAGACCCGCCTCGCCGAAAAGCTCCTCTAGTTCGCGCAATTCGTCCTCAGTCATCTTTTTCATGGACTTCTCCAGTATCTTCGCCAACACAAGTTGTTCGCGCTCCTCAACGGTTTTATTTGCAAAGCCGGGCACTTTGTGGACTTTAAACTTTTTGGCGACATCGTGAACGATCTCGGCGTACTCTACACCATCCCCACGGTATACTTCAGCAAAACTATTGCGACCAATAGTTCGGACCCCGCGGCATACGTTAACAAAGCTATTGCCACCAAAAGTTCGAATCTGATAGACTAGAGATTCTATGTATCTTGTTGGAAAATTTGGCTGTTTTTTGTAGCGCTCATCAAAAATCAATCCGTTCGTTCTTGCCTTGAGGATGTAGTCCCTGATCGGAATCAAGTCCTCGTCACTACAGGCCCCGAACAATTCGGTGAGATGTGGGTCGGTTGCCATCAAAACATCCCTCCACATATTTGTGAATTTTTTCGCGTTGAGCGTAGTCGACGCTTAGTCCACGGTATCAACGCTTTGCTTTCTCCAACTAGGGACAGTAGCCCACTACAGACTAAAGTGTTCGCCAAACCAATCAAAAACAAGCCCCTTATGGCCGGAGATGCCTTCGGGGAGGACTCCGAAAAGATATCCTGTGCCGCTCATACTGGTTGCTCGTTTCATTTAAAAGCTTACAAAATTTACCTGCTACAAAGCCCTTAATTGTTAGGCTTTAGGCTATAGCCAATCACAAGCATTTTGATGAAATGCTCTTCTAGGAAGCCCCTTAAGTTTTTGAAAGTTCAGCATCATATTTCGAAACCTTCATAGATCACTAGTGTCCCAACGTTTAATCAAACAAACTCAGCTGTTTAGTGTTCGACAGGATTTCGTTTTCGTAACTGCAATTCCCAACTATCTGTAATAATGGAATTCGTTCAAAGATGTTCACGCTCAAAATCTGTAGAATTGTGTAGAGTGAAGCATTGATTTTGAGTTCTTTTCTCATGATGGCTACAATCAAAAATGTCGAAATCGCGATCCAGATTTGCGTTTTGACCGCATTGGCTGAGTTTCCATAGAATCGCTTTATGCGTAAATTTTGAAACATGTGCAACGGCAATATTCCATGATCTGAGAAAATATGAGCTTTCCAGTTAACACCGCATACCTCCTGAGAAATGTTGCAAGAGGTATAAGGTACTAGCTGCTGGATGTTCAAATCGGTAACAGCCAAAAAAGAATAAAAAGTCATATTTTACAGATTGTTAAACATTGATTGATGAAAAACGTTGGGACACTAGTGTTCATAGATAAATAATATTTCTTCATGCTTGAAATAGCATTTTGTACTTTTCTTGGCAGCATTCTCACTAGCCATCCTGGAAGTCGCTTTGTGATAGGTGGAATTTTATCCAGCATAGCAATCATTACATCAGCAAAAACCTCAATAATTTTTTCTAAAAATGTTGGCTTCCTATCATGAATTTTTTGTTCAATATCTTTCCACCTAGCAACCATCTCTTCTCTTTTGATATAGTAAGAATATTCACCTCTAATTGTAAGTTTTCCATTTTCTTTCCAATGAAAAAGATCACTCCTAATCTTATCCAATGCACTAAATATTTTTATAATTCTTGGTGATTGCATTAGCTCTTCTTTCGTGTATTTATGAAATAGCCCGAAAAAAGACTTGCTTGTTACATCTTGTGAAAACAAGCTTAATTCGCGTATAACGTACTTAAATTTCTCCTCTATAAGCCGAACTTGCTCCATATTCTCAAAATACTCTAACTTCTTTTTCATTTCTTCAACTTCTTCAATGGAATAGCGGTTCTCGTCGAGCAATTCAACCATGGTTGAGCTTTCAATCTGCTTTTTCATCATTCATGCCTCTCATGTAAAATTAACTAAATTGTGCTTTCAATATGAGCACATAATACTTCTAATAATGCCTTGCCAAAGCTAAATATCCGACAAATTAAGTCAAGAATAGCACTATCACGCTGTGCCGGTCTTCTTGCCCACACATAGAACCGTGTCAAGAGTTTCCCATCAATCAAACTGAATTTCAGAACCAGACCTTCCCTCATCTGCCATGCCCCCCTACCCCACGCAGCCCCATCACCTGACCAACGAGGTCAACAACCTCCCCGCGTTCCTCATCTGCACAACAAGCTTCTCCCACGCTTCCCTTTTCTTCCGCACTTCCAGCACACGCAGAAACCTGGCCTTTTCGCCTTCATCCTGCTGTTCCAGAATCACCGCCGCCAAGGTATCCTCCACGTTGTACAGCCGGTCAGGTGCAAGGCAGACCGGGATGGTCAGGTCCGGGGGAAAGTCGAGTTCCTTGGCGATCACGTCCACTGCTGCGGCGATGTTCGCGGCCTTGGGGTTTGCGGTGTCCGACAAGTCGTACGGAGGTGTCCACTCGTTGAACGGGCGGAGCTTGTCGATGTGGCTGACGACGGCCAGCATGGGCGGGGGGCGACGGGTGATGTGGTGGGCGTACCAGGAGCGGATCATGTCCAGGCGTTTTTTGTCCTCTTGCCGGTCTCCCCGGACGGTGGAGACGACCCAGAGGATCAGGTCGGCGTTAAGAGCTTCTTTTTCCAGGGCCTGTTCGCCGAAAAGGTCCGTATCGCAGCCCGGAGCGTCCAGAATCAAGGCTTCCATCTGGCCTTCGCGCTGAAGGCGATAAGTCTGAACTTCCCGAGTGGTGTGGGGCAAGATGTCTGAGGCGGTGGCAACCTTGCCGAACAGGGCGTTGATCAGGCTGGACTTTCCGGCGTTGGCCCGTCCAAGGACGAGAATGCGTAGCGGTTCCGCGGAGGGTGGCTCATGGTCACTCCCTGCTTCCTGGGAATCCCGGTCTCCGGAACTGGGCGCGGTCTCGCCGGTGGCCTCATCCAGCAACAGGCGACCGCTGTACAGGTCAATGGCGTATCTCCCCACCTTGCGCACATATTCTTGCAGCATCCACGTCTTGACCCGTTCCAGACCATATCCGGCAATGCTGTTGCTCAGACCTCGCCGCAGCTCGTAAAACACGGCGGAAGAAGGGTTCACCAGCAGACGACCGGCCCGGTAAAGCGGCTCGTAGCGCATGATCGTCTCTTTCCAGCGCTGGGCCGAAACCAGCATGCCCATGGTCAACTTATGGCTGAGGGGGATGTTCGCGACGATCTCTTTGCGCAGGTCGCGACTGGCCCGCTCGATGATCAGCAGGGCGTGGGGGACGGTCAGTTCCAGCAAGGGCCTGGAAGATTCCGGGTGGTAATGGCCGGCCACGGTTTCCAGCGTCTTTCTGCCCAGCAGGGCCAGTTTCTCCACATCGGTCAAGGGCCAGTCTCTGAGGCTGGTTTCCTCGGCCATGCGCTCCACCTTCTCCCAGCAGGGCGCAGTCGATGGCGGCCATAAGGGATCGGACTCGGTAGCGGGCAGCCCGGTGCTGCCCATATCCCCACGGGTTGCCAGCCAGTGCAGGGCAAACCCGATCAGGGCGCATCCTCCCAGGGCCATCAACCAGGTGAGGCGGTGCTCCGACTGCCACAACCAGACCATGCCCAGCACCGGCAGGGCCAGCAGGGGCAGAATGGTCAAAAGCGCCGAGAAAATTCGGAAGAATCCAAACTGTCGCAGAAGATGCGTTCTGGTGATCATGCCTGCCTCGTTTTGAACAGGGAGGATGCCATCTGTTTGCCCGATTCCAGGGCCTCCTGGAACACCTTGCGCAGATCTTCGGCACGGACCGGTTGTCTCTTGACGGTTTTGTCCAGATAGAAGACGGCGGCCTTGCCCAGGGCGAAGGTGATCCCGGCGCTGGCTACCGCGCCGTACGCTGCCCCGGCGGTCTGTCCGGCCACGGGCACAAGCTTGACCAGGCTGCGACCCACCAGACGCAATCCGTACCCGGCCATAAAGCCTGTGCCCAGCAGGCCGATGAATTCCGAAGCGCGTCGCGTATCCCAGGCCAGATCATAAATCCGGGCCAGACTGTGCAACATCTTGGCCTGTATGGCGGGCACCAGGGCCATGTCCACCACGGGCAGAGCACCCAATGCGGCGGATGCGCCGGTATATCCGACAATCTGTTGGTGCGCGGAGAGAGCAAACACGTCGCGAACATCCTGGCTACCCAGCAGCCGCGTCTTGAGGCCCGCTTCCGAGGCCGTTTCCACGGCGGCCCACAAGGCGTCCAGGCCATAAACATGCGGATTGAGCCCGTCCTCGGGCAAGGTAAGATCCACGGGCACCCAGATGACCGGAGCGGTTCCAGGCAGGGAACCGAGTTCCTGGCGCTGAAAAAGCAGGGCGCGGACCAAATCCGAGGGCAGCCCCCGCTCCCAGCCAGGATCGTTGAAGGGATAGGGCAGGACATGTCCGGCACCGTGGGCGTACAGTTCATGCAGGCAGGTCTGGGCCACGATGACGGGCCATTCGGGATGACGAAGGCGCACGGTCCGCAGCACGTCGAAGACATCGGTCTGCATGCCCTCTGCGGCCTTGATCACGGCGATGACCAGGTGAGCCTGGGCCTCGCAAAAGGAAATATCCTCGGAAGGGTCATAGCTGACCTCTCCCAGCCCCTGGGTGTCCAGAAAGCGGACCACCGGGGCGCTTTCTGGGTGGTCGTAGAATCGAGAAGCCTTGGTGCAACTCTGAAATCCGTTGCCGATCACGGCATCCGGACTCCCTGTCAGCGAGCGAATGATCGAAGTCTTTCCAGCCTGGGTTCTGCCCAGCAGCCAGACGACAGGAGGAGGCTGGGCGGACCTGGCCTTGCCCATGGCCTCGTTCAAGACCTGTTCATCAAGTCGGGGCCGGAAAATGGCCTCCCACAGCCGTTCACGAATTTTTTCGATGCGCATTATGATTGTCCTCATCCAAAAGCGTGGTGCAAAAGGGATTTTTTGCACCACGCCGTGACCAGTGATAAGTGTAAATTAATAAAAAAAACAATGTGTTGCCGAATGGTGTTAAGGTATTTGTTACCTCTCAGAGACTTTTTACACTGACCTCACCCAATTCTTGTAATCAATGCAGGATCATTCCATTTTTTCCAGATACGCCGATGTCTGGCAAGTATCCGAGGTGTTCTCACGCACATCTTGTAACAGAATCTTGCTTCTTTGGCCTGATTTGTAGATTCATAACTAATGACATAAATATTATGGAGAAAAAAAAAGTATTCAAAAGCAAATCGAAAATGTCCTTCCTTCCAGCAAATTTTAAAAAATTCAAATTTTGCTCTAAAAACATCTTTCTTGTCTTTCACCCTGAATGGTCCAAGCTTCGAAAGGTCACTCATATACGCTTCACCTTGCCTTTGTAGGAGGTTTTTGAGTGGAGAGTGTTACCCTGTTTACTTGTTTAAAATTACATTTTGCGGCTTTTTATTTGATTATAGGACAAAGCGCATGATGAAGTAGCCTACGATAAACATCCACGTCAGCACGGTACTCATCAGAAGCTGCACGTTCATCGCCTTCATTTCTTTACGCTGAAGCTCCATGCTCTCCTTGTACTCCCGGCGAAGCTGCTCCCCCATGCTCGCGACCCTGGCATCGATATAGGAATCGATTTTTGTCATGTCTTCGCCAGCATGATTGCGCACGTCAGCGTAGAGTTCCTTCAGTTCCGTTTCCCTGGCGGAGCCGAGTTTGGCCTTGATGGTTTCCATGATGGACGGTTCAGGCATGTTGCTTCTCCTTGTGATTCGTGAATGGGCCGGGATTTCCTCCCGGCCCGCTGGCGTTACTCTCCGAACCATTCCCGAAGCTTGCGCTTTGTCGTCTCTTTGACGTCATCATCTATGTACATGGATACCGTGGCTACGGCGGCGGCCAGGACGCCCAAGTCGTCCATGTAGCCGACAACAGGAGTAAAGTCCGGGATGACGTCGAAGGGCATGATGAAGTAGCCAAGCGCACCATAGACCACCCCCTTTGCCCAGGCCGGAGTGGTGGGTTTTTGCGCTGCGTAGTAAAGCCAGAGAGCCTTTTCAATCACTTCATGGCCAGCTGCCTTGGCGTATCCGACGACCTTGTCCCAAAAGCTCTCCTCCGAGTAAGCATGTCGATAAATTTCCCCTTCCTGCTCCATGTCTAACGGCTTCATCATGGCGGCCTCCTCGTTTTGTTGTGAAAACAGCGACGATCATTTCCCAAATTTCCCTTAACTTGTCAATTTAAAACGAACTATTTTGAAAGTCTCCTAAAACATACTTATAACAAAAAACCACCCTCATTTTTGAATTTTCAACTCAATAAGCCTAAATCACATGACTTTATCACCAATGCTTTCCATCCGATTCTCCTAAACCTCTGCGCCGATGTCCTGCTCATCGCCGGGCATTACAAAACACCCTTGACAATGGAGACGATCTGCTCGTCCATGGGGATGGTCAGGCCGTCGGGATGCAGGTTCGTGATCAGCGAGTTCATCCACTCCCTGGAGGTGCTGATCTCCTGGAGAACCACACCGCTGTTCCCGTTGCCCGTCACGCAGTCGTACCTGCCGACATGAATCCGGATCGGCGCGGACTCGCCTTTGAGCAGCACTTCGACGTTCATGGTCCGGTTTTCCGAATCGATTTCCAGTTTGAGCATTTCGCCGTACTCCTTGATCAGGTAGAGGTTCAGCCAACACTTCACCGTGAGACAAACTCCGCTAACCGCCATGTTTCTGGCCAGTTTTCCGATCTCCACTCCTTCTCCTTGGTTGCGAATCCCGTGAAAGCCATCAACTGATAAAAACTTTGTTTATACGAACGTATAACTTTCAGTCAATACGTACCAAACATTATTTTTCTCGACTCAACTGAGCCTGGATAATTGGAAGCAGGCTGGAAAACGCGGTATGTATCCGCGAGATGCGACAATTTGTGTCGCTAGAAAGATTCTTGGCTCAAAAATCGGTGGCCAAGAAAACTTAACCTGGAATGAATAGTGGGCGTTTCGCGGAGTGTTCCGCGCAGGTAGGAGAAGGAGCGGGAATTATTTGGAAGGAGTGTTATTCTCTTCTTTCTTGACGTAACTCATTATGCCGCTGAGCAAATTGGTCTTGGAGCGCAAAAGCGGAGCGGCCAGGCCCAGGCCGACGCCCAGAACGCCGAGCACGCCGAAAAGCATGCCCAGGAAAGCGGCGGTGGCCGGAAGTCCGCCTTCGGAGGCCAGAGTCGCCTTGATGGTCTCCTTAGCCCGATCGTCTTCGGAAATGGCCAACACCTGCTCCACCTTTTTGCGGTGCGCGCCTTTGGGTTCCAGTTCGCCGCGCTCCCATCGGGCCACGGTGTTCGAGGTCACTTGCAGGAGTTTTCCCCATTCCTCTTGGCTCAAATTAAATTCTTCGCGTAATGCCCTCAAGCGAGTGCCTACGTGATCCTTACCACCCTTGACCATAATCCGCCTCGTTGCCTGATGAAGAATGAGTCGCGGCCAAAATCCGCTTATTGCCTGTCTAGTGAGATAGCTATATGAACGTATAGCTTGGGTCAACGTCGACTAATCGCAGCATTTTTTCTTGGTTTTTTTCTTGTGCGACACATTATGTCGCGACAAGCAAATAAAACGTCACTCGTTGTTCAAGATCAACTTGCGACAGAAGGAGGGAAGAGTGAGTATAACCAGCTTATGCCGCTGGGCTTTCCAGTTGAGTGTTTTTTTGCTGTTTTCCGTTGTCATAGCCTGCGGCCCCAGACATCCGTTGGGGATTCCCGATGACCAGTGGCAGGTGATGACCCTGGAAGAACAGAATATGGCCAGGGTCCGGCAAGCGGAAATGGATCAGGCGGCGGCGGAAGAGCGGGCAGCCCAGGCCAGACTCCGGGCAGCGGAAGCCGAAGCCCGCAAGGCGGAATTGGAGGCCATGCGTCGAAACGCCGCCTTTGGGGACAGAGTGCAGTGCGTCCTGGATCAAGCCCAGGCCCGCGTCCATCGCGACTGGCACCCGGTGGAGACCGTGGGACTCGACCTGGTCAGGGGCTTTGAAGAATCGTTCACCATGGAAGTTACGTCCGGAAGATTGTCCAGAATGCCGGTGGAAGGGTATGCCAGATTCGACGGACAATCAGTGACCCTCTGCCGTTTCCCGGACGAAGATGTCTTTCGCCAGGACCATTGCGCCAGACTGGTGGGAACGCGTCGCGAACTGCAACAAGGCCTGCATGGCTTCATTTCTGCTCCGGAATTTCTGCGTGGGCGTCTACGCTGCGACTTGCCGCCTTCAGGTGAGTTACATCATATAGTAATTCCATAGACGAAAAATCTTCTATTTTTTTAATATTAATAGGTTATTGTTGAAAAATTTTTATTGTTTCGCAACAATCCACTAATCAGATAAAATTTTAAAATTTAAAAAACAGTGATGATGAAAAAAAACAACAAATCATGTCATGGTGCAAACAATAATACCGCAATCATCTTTATTTTTCCCATATATCTTGCAATATCTTTCTAAAATTTTTTGCATTTTTTCCATTAGCTTTTTGGTTTGTATCTGGATAATCATATCTCGTTCTGACTCTATAAGGATAACAAACTGCCTATTCCAATTTATCAAAGATAAAAATCCCTTCTTGAATTCCCAAATTTTAACTAGATCAAAGAAATTCCCTATACGTTGCTTTCGTAAAAAAGATTTTTCTTTAATTCTGTAATTACTGATATACATATCTTTACCTCAAAAGCATATTATTCAAAATATGCAAAGATTTAACAATTTTTTGCCTTATACTTTCAAAATCTTTTTCTGAATTGTAAAAACTATTCCAGTTCAGTGTATTTGCATGTGAAGAGCAGAGCCCGTCGCGAAAGATTCAGGGGAGTGGTGTCATTTCCGAGTCATAGAACCACAACGGCATTGATCACCCACCCATTCCCCGCAATCGCCCATCCAGATTGGAATATCGCTTCCCGGTCTTGTTGTTCCTGACAGCCATGACCAGAGCTTTCTTCGTACCCACCAGGACCACAAGTCGTCTACCCCTGGTAATGCCCGTATAGATCAGATTGCGCTGGAGCATGATGTAATGAGTGGTCATCACCGGCATGACCACGGCGGGATACTCACTGCCCTGGGATTTATGCACCGTGGCGGCGTAGGCCAGGACCAGTTCGTCCAGTTCCATGAATTCGTAGAGGACATCCCGGCCATCGAAGCGGACGATGAGTTCGCGCATTTCCTGATCCAGACGGGCCACCCGGCCTATATCCCCGTTGAACACTTCCTTGTCGTAGTTGTTGCGAATCTGCATGACCTTGTCGCCGACCCGAAATTTCCGGGCTCCGCGTTCAACGCATGGGCCGCTGGGGTTCAGCGCTTCTTGCAGGACCTGGTTCAGATTCCCGGCCCCAATGACCCCTCGATGCATGGGCGAGAGGACCTGGATATCGTTGATCGGGTCCAGGCCGAATTTGGCGGGAATGCGGTTCTTGACCAGGTTGACAATGGCTTCCAGGGCCTGTTCCGGCTCTTCCTGATACATGAAGTAGAAATCATCCGGGTCTTTTCTGGGCTGAAGATCAGGCATCTGTCCGGCATTAATCGCATGGGCATTGGTGATGATGGAACTGTCCAGGGATTGGCGGAAAATCTCGTTGAGCGTGACCACCGGGACGACCCCGGAGGCAATAATATCACGCAGCACGTTGCCCGCGCCCACCGATGGGAGCTGGTCGATGTCGCCCACCAGGACCACGGCGCACCCCAAAGGCACGGCCTGGATCAGGTGATACATCAAGACCTGATCGATCATGGAAGCCTCGTCGACTATCAAGAGGTCAGCGGGCAAGGGCTTCTCTTCGTTATGCTTGAAAGAGCCGTTGCTTGGGCTGAACTCCAGAAGCCGATGAATGGTCTTGGCCTCATGACCCGCTGCCTCGCTCATTTTTTTCGCGGCCCTGCCCGTGGGCGCGGCCAAAAGGATTCGCTGGGTCAGCCGGGAATAGATGTTCAGGATGGACCGGATGATGGTGGTCTTGCCCGTGCCGGGGCCGCCGGTGATCACTACAACCTTGCCGGTCAGAGCGCTCCGAACAGCCTCTTGCTGTTTCTCGGCCAAGGTCATGCGCATCTGGCTCTGGACCCATTCCAGAGCCTTGCCCACGTCCACCTGACGCACATTTCTGGGTGCATTGATCAAAACGGACATTCGCCGCGCCGTGCCCACCTCGCAGTGATGAAACTTGGCCAGATAGACCGGTCTGCCGGACTCACCTTGTTCTTCGACAACAATGCGGCGTTCACCGGCCAAGCGCGTAATGCCCGGTTCCAGCAGGCCACGATCCACCTCCAGGATTTCACCGGCCTTGTTCAAAAGGGATTCATCAGGAAAGTAGACATGGCCCTCATCAGCCAGTTCATGCAGCACATGCACGATCCCGGCATCAATACGCATGGGTGAATCCAGGGCAATGCCGATGGCCTGGGCGATCTTGTCCGCGGTCTTGAACCCGATGCCCCAGATGTCCTGGGCCAGCCTGTAAGGATTATTCTGGACGATGGAAATGGAATCGTTGCCGTACTGCTTGTAGATTTTGGCGGCATAGGTCGCGCTGACCCCATGGCCTTGGAGGAAGATCATCACGTTGCGGATAGCCTTCTGATCCTCCCAGGCCTTTCGGATCATATCGATGCGCTTCTTGCCGATCCCTTGGACCTCGGTCAGCCTGTCGGCTTGGTGCTCAATGATATCCAGGGCCTGTTCGCCAAAGAGCTTTACGATGCGCCCGGCCATCACCGGACCGATGCCTTTGATCAGCCCGGAACCGAGATACTTCTGAATGGCATTGGCCGTAGCGGGCAGGACCGTTTCACAGGTCTGGACCTTGAACTGCTGTCCGTATTTGGGATGAGATTCCCAGCAGCCCTGCATTTTCAGGATTTCGCCAGGATTGGGTGAAGGCAGAATTCCAACAACGCTGACCAAGCCGTCATGACCTTTGGCGTACACCTTGGCCACGGCATAGCCGGTTTCCTCGTTGGCGTAGGTGATGCGCTCTATTTGGGCGTGCAGGTTGGACATGGAGGGAATTTCTAGCGATTACTCACAAAGTGAGATCGCGAAGCCTGTTTTTGAAGAGATAGTGAACACCGGCGAGAAAGGAGATGCTGATCAAAACCGTCAATATCAATTTCATGGAGAATCCGAGTGTCACCACGCCCAGGGCTGTTCCAGCAGCAGGAGGGTGCTCAGTATCAGTGGCAACCATGATGAAAATGGACAAGCCGACGGCAAAGGCATAGCAAAACTCATAGATGACAATTGTGGGGCTAAAATGGGGTAAAATCAGCTCGGCAACGACAAGACCGCAGACCAGTCCGACAAGATGCCCACAAATCAGATTTCGTGGTCGGGCGGTGAGATAGCTGGGGATCGTGAATACGATAAAGGTCGAAGCCGCAAGAGACGCTATGATGATAGGCTTCCTGTGAATGCTGACCAGTAATAGAATGACGAATATGGTGGCCGATGCAGCTAAACACTGAAAAAGATAGCTTTTCCAATGCAGCTTCATCACCTCCAACCTGCTTCTGGAAACAATCGCCAAAACCACTCCTCCTCTTTTCAGCAATGCACCCCGGTTGATAGGTGTCAGCGAATATGAAGAATTCCTATGGGCTTGACAACTGATTAACTTTCGTAAACAGTATCTCTCCAAGGCCATCCTATGAAATTTGACGACTTCTTCAAACGCGCTTCCCAGGTCGCCGAGATCGGCAGCCAGAAAGACCTGGCCAACCTGCTGGGCATCGAGCCTCCGGCCATCACCCTGGCCAAGACCCGAGGCGTGCCCAAGAGCTGGGCCTTGACCCTGGCCAACATGTTCGGGGTAAGCCTGGAATGGCTGAAAACCGGCACCGGTCCGGTGTATCAATCCGATAGGCCCAGGACCTCGTTCATCCCCAAGGTCTCCGCCAGGGCCTGCGCCGGGACCGGTTCACTGGAAGTGCAAGACAATATCATATCCGAGATTCCCTTTGGGCGCTCCTGGATCAGCCAAAAAGGCCGACCTGAGAGCATGGTGGTCATGGACGTGGTGGGCGACAGTATGTCACCCGAGTTGGAACCCGGCGACAGCGTGTTGATCGACCAGAGCCAGACCGAGATTCTGAGCAACAACCTCTATGTGCTCGGCCACCTGGATGTTTTGCAGATCAAGAGGGTCCAGGCCCGTCCCGGTCTGATCACTCTGTACAGTGCCAACCAACGCTATCAGCCGGTCACCCTTCAAGGCGACGAGATCGAGACCCTGCGGATCATTGGCCGGGTGCTGTGGAGCAGCAGGAACTACGCCTGATATTTTTTTGCCATATTGATTTACTTATGTAAACAAGAAGGAGAGGCACCATGCAACAACGGTATTGCGAATGCGGTCATCCAGTAACCGTGGCGTATGTGATCACCAAGAAGGGCGTGCGGCATCTGTATCAACCCAGGGCCAGAATGACCAAGCTGATGCACTGCCCCAACTGCGGCAGACAGATCAACATCGACTCCCTCAAATAGGTATTGGGCACGGGGCTTTTCCAATGACTCGCGGGATTGATCTGATTGCTCGTTTCGTGCGGAGAACCAAGCTGGAGACGCCCCTGTTGCTTTGCAGGATGGCAGCCGGTTTTCCCTCTCCCGCCGAGGACTTTTTGGAAAAGCGGTTGGACCTGAACGATTACCTGATCAAGAACCCGCCAGCCACGTTTCTGGTCCGGGTCTGCGGACAGTCCATGAAGGATGCGGGCATTTTCGACGGGGATATGCTCGTTGTGGACAAGTCGCTTCAGCCTGTCAGCGGATCAGTGGTCGTGGCCATCGTGCATGGCGAGTTCACGGTGAAGACCCTGAAACTGCACAGCGGCAAGACATATCTTGAACCGGCGAACAGCGCATTCAAGGACATTGAGATCACGCCGGAAATGGATTGCGAAGTCTGGGGCGTGGTGAACACTGTGATCCGGAAGCTGCGTTGACCAGCAAAGGATTTATTTCCTGAAAAGGTTGATCAGCACCGACACGACAACGCTGATGATGATCATTGACGTGATCGGTATAAAGACTCTGCTGCGTTCGGATTTTATGTTGATATCTCCGGGCAATTTGCCGAACCAGTTGAGCATCCATGGGGCATAGCTCCATATCAACCCAATAGCGATGCAAAGAAAGCCAATGATGATCAGAAGGCGAGGCATGATCTACCTGTACCTGATGCTGCCAACACAAACATCACCTTCCTCGACTCCATCTATCCATTTTTCCAGGACCTGAATCCTTTGCTCCGTCATTTCCAGGAGGGCCTGGCAGCGGCATAGCGGGAAAATACTTCCATAGGCCATTTGCGTGTCTTCTTCTGGGTAGAGGGCAGCAAGGTGGGCGTCGCGAAAGATCATCCAGGATTCTTGCGCAGCTTTGAATTTAACCAGGAATGCTTTTTCATCCTGGTATTCAACGAGAATGCGCTGATATGTCGCATCAAGGGATTCGTACGCGGCCTTAAACGCTTCACAGGCATCAAGGTTCATTTCCATTTGTGTCTGAGCCGCGCTAGGCATGGCCAAGTTGATCAATACGAGAAGCGTCAGAATTATCGTTGGCATGTGAAGTAGGCTATGGTTATTTTTCATCGATTCTTGAAAATCAAGAGCATTGCGGAACGTCAGTTGACCATGGGGTCGTTGAAGGTAAACGCTTCCGGGAAAAAAAAGAGAATATACCAAGCCGTGGTCAGGGTCAGGATCAACAGCACATAACCCAGAAAAAGCACCAAGCGTGCCGTTCTTTCAGCCTTATCGCCATGCACGATTTTGGCCTTGGCCAGGGCCTTTGTGCCGGAAGGTGGAAACCGGCCCTCACGCAATGATTTTTTGGCGACGTGAATAACGTACAGCCAAGCTGGAACCATACAGAGAGTGACCACCGCGAGCAGATAGATGAGCAGGGACAGTCTGTCAGAAGGATTAATGATTTCCACGGCAAATTGTGCTGGCCAAGCTTATTGAATGTCCAAAGGCTCCACGGAAATTTCGTCTTGACATGGCCACCTGATGCTTTAGTTGTCACTTAAACTGAATCAAAGGAGGATGTTATGGATATTTCAAAACTGAATCCCTGGAATTGGTTCAAGAAAGAGGAGCAGGAAAAGCCCGTGCCCGTGCAGCACGCTCCGACCATGCAGACAGGGTCGCCCCGGGATCGTTTTCATTCGGAGGTCGACAAACTTTTCGATACGATGCTTCGCGGCTTCCCACGATGGGACATGCTACGCGGTCTGCCCGAACATTCAACCGGCCTGGAAGGTGTACTAAAACCGCACTTGGATGTCAGCGGGTCAGACAATCAGTACCAGATTTCCGTAGAACTGCCGGGAGTGGATGAAAAAGACCTGAACATCGAACTGCGTGACGACAGCCTGATCATTCGCGGAGAAAAACGCCACGAGCATGAAGACAAAGGCAAGGGGTACTACCGAATGGAGCGCAGCTACGGGAGTTTTCAAAGGGTTTTGTCTCTTCCGGACGATTGCTCCAAGGATGACATCAAGGCCTCGTTCAAACAAGGCGTACTCAAAATTGCCATACCGCGCCACAAGACCCTGCCTGCCAGCGCCAGGCAGATTGAAATCAGCTCAGACTGATAAGTTGCCTCATCCCCCTCCTGCTGCCGCTTGGCTCTGTTGTTGGCTGGGCGGCAGTTTTTTTATCCGCGCTCGATCGTCAGTGGGGATTGATCCCATCATGGACAAAAGACGTGACCAAGGCACCGAAAAGCATCAACGCACGCTCGGAAACCGTTTGGGAAAAAACCAGTTTTCGATCCGCCATCAGAAGCCGACGCTGCCTGGTTCCGGCCAATGGGTTCCTGGAATGGAAGAAGTTCGGAACCAAGAAACAGCCCTACTTGATCCGTTTCGAGAACCTGGAACTGTTCTCCATGGCCGGAATCTGGGAGTCCTGGAAGAACCCGGAGACTGGTGAAACTATCGATTCCTGCGCCATCTCTGACGACCAATGCCAACGAGGCCGTGGCGGCCATCCACGACCGGATGCCGGTGATCATCAAACCGGAGGATTATGCGGTATGGCTTGCGCCGGAGAGTCACCGGGAGCAGATTGACTTATTACTTCAACCCTACGCTGCTACGCCAACCCATATTCAGCCGGTCAGCGCCATGGTCAACAATCCGAAAAACAACGATCCTGACTGCGTTGTCCCGGTCCTGCTGCCGGACGATGGTTGACCATGCCGCCCTCGACGATCTTCGCCCTGCTGGACTGCAACAATTTCTACGCATCCTGTGAACGGGCTTTCAACCCGAAGCTGCGGGGCAGGCTTATCGTTGTGCTGTCCTTCACATCAATGATCAAACAACCCAGGCTCATTTTGACGAGCCTTGCAATTATTGGCGTCACCAAAGACATGGTCTTGCCCCTGCCTGTCCCACCCAAAATCAGAACCATTGCGAAAATTCGAATTATTTGGAAATGGTTCATCCTAAAACAACAATCGGAGTTCGTACCAGGACAACTCATGTGATCTGCCAGGGAAACAGGTGGTGCAGCCAGTCTAGCCCCTCGTCTTGTCCCGTGACAGGGTCGACCTTGCCAGGCGTACCAAGCCCAACGACCTTGATACCCTCATCGATCACATCCTCGTAGCGCTCATGATGGTGACCGTGGACCAGCAGCCTGACCCCCATAATCCGAGCCAGGTCGCCCAGCATCATGAAACCGTAGCGATGGCATTCAGGGGCTTCATGGCATACAAGGACATCGGCCTGAAGCTCGATCATGCGCTCGATGTCCTCCGGAAAAATCGCTGTCAGGTATTATAAAGCAATATTTTTAAATTTTGTAAATTTTCAAAATATCAAAAGTTAAATTGACAAATAAAAACGAAGCCCCNNGGGGCTTCGTTTTTATTTGTCTCAGCGGACCATTACCATTGAAATTATATTCGACCAGAGTCAGGAGCTATTGCAACACCTCAATCCCTGGCAAGCGAGACTATTTTTTCAAAGGGCTACATGAAAATCCTATAGTCCATATTCAGCGCGTTTGCGAAAATCTGGGCGCTCTTCTTGCCGATGGGCCGCTTACCGTTCTCCATTTCTGAGATGTGCCGTTGAGGGATGCCGGTCACGCTGGCAAGCTTTGCCTGCGTGACCCCTTCCCTGATGCGGGCAGCCCGTAGGCAAACTCCTGGCAATGTCTGCTCCGTAAGGTCCGGAAAGGATTCCCGCCATGGGCGAGACTGGTCGGCACGTTCAAAGCCGAAACCGGCCATGGCCTTCGACGCTTCCCCCAGATGATCCGCCGGACCGCGAAATACAACTTCCACGGTTTCAGTATGGGGCCTTTTCGTGTGTTCCAACATAAGTGATCTCCACAAGCTTGATCTCGTTGTCCTGTTCTTCCCAAACGGCCACATAACAAGGTCGCCCTTTCTTCAGATGGCAGTGATGCCTGCCTGGGGCCAGTTTGCCGTAATTCGGCCAGTCCCCGCGAACAGGGCCGTTCAGTTCAATGGCACGGGCCAGCAAGACGAGGGTATCCTTGATACGCTTCGGCAACTTGGCCAACGCCTTGTTCGCTTTTGGTGCAATCCGAACCGACCACTTCATAGAATTACCATTTTATGGTATAAGGTCAAGTTTTTTGATGACTACTGATTAACCGCGGTTCGAAGGGGAATCACTTTTCCAGCCTGCTTTCGCTCCAGGCCTCTTTCAAAAGCCAATGTCGCCTCGGCTAACTGCTGGTCCGAAACATGGGCATACCGCTGAGTGACCACGGGAGTTGAATGGCCAAGCTGTTTTTGCACCAAGTAGAGCTGAACCCCGTTTTCGATCAGCCAGCTTGCATGTGTGTGGCGCAGACAATGAAAGGTAAACCGAGCCTTGGGGTCCGTAATACCTTCATTCAGACCAAGCTCATTAACAACCTGGTCGAATGTCTTGGATACCTTGCCGATCCTCTCGCCCGTGTTGGAGGGAAATATCAAATCACCGTCATGACCTTTTTGAAGAGAGGACAGCAGCCTGAGGATTTCCTCTGTCATGTGAACAGTTCGGGCCTTTTTACCTTTTGTTCTGATAATGTTGACTTGCCGTCGGTCCAAGTCCACCGCTCCCCATGTCAACTCGGCGATTTCCTTGAAACGCATCCCGGTATGCAGGCTGATCAGGGCCATGTGGCGGGTAACCGGGCTGCGTTTATTTAAAGCCTCAATCAACGCATCGGCCTCGTGAGACTTCAAATACCTCTGACGCATATTGTCCACAACAGGAAGCTTCACCCCTTTTACCGGATTTCTGCCAGAAACAATACCGCGTTCCAGGGCCAAGTTCCAGATCGCCCTGAATGTGGCGAACACATACTGCATGGTCCGGGCGGACTTGCCGGACTTAAGTAAAGCCTGACGAACTTTTTCCAGGTGTGTGGAAGCAATCGTCGGAAGGGGCGTATTTTCCAGGGCCGGAGCCAGCCAATTCTTGACATGCTCCCTGGCCTTGCGGACAGTTTCAGGGGAACAAGAGCCTTCAACAGAAGGAAGGTAATCGGCTTCGAAAAATTGTAAAAGCGTGATCTGCATCCGCTCCTGCTCAATCCGCTCCAGTCGTCGTGCCTCCTTTGTCATTATTTGCTCTGCCTCCGCCTGTTCGCGTTTCTCCGCGAGCGTAAATGGCGGAATGCCTGCCTTCTGGTTGCGCTTCAATTCCGCAAGAAGATCATAGACGCTCCGTGCCGTGTTGCCCTGGGAGGACCATCCCACAGGCTCTTCATAGGTTTTTCCCTGGCATTTGTATCGAATGTAATAATTCCGATCCTTTTTGACGCCATGTCGCCGGTCATCATGTTCGTAAAATCTGACTCCTGGAAACTCACTTTTTTTCCAAATCATCATCCCCTCCCTGACGTCCATGCGGAAATTCCATTCCCACCCCTTTCCCACCTTTTGCCATGAAAGAGGGTGTCTATCAAGTCAAGAACTGTTGGATGATAGTAGCAATTTTATCAATAATTTTCAATAGTTTTATAAAAAATAAGCATTTACAAATAATAGATACAAAGGGACTGAAAATCCCCGTGTCGGCAGTTCAATTCCGTCCCTCGGCACCAAGAAAATCAAAGGGTTATAGCAAATGCTGTAACCCTTTTTTTGTTGCATAGCGAAACTTGTCAGACTTCTGTACAGTCTTTCACAAAGTGCTCCCCGCATGAGCCACGAGAAAGGAATCAGGTCATTCACTTTACTCCATTCAACCATTCCCAAGAATCCCATGATCACCAACACGAACCTGACAAAGATCGGCATTTTTTACGACGGCAACTTCTTCTTTCACGTCAGCAATTACTACCTCTACGATCATTCCCGCCAGTCCCGGATCAGCATCAACGGAATTCACCAGTTCATCATCCACGAGGTCGCGGCCCGAGAGGAACGGCCGGTCAAGAACTGCAAGATCGTGGACATGCACTATTTTCGCGGACGGCTGACGGCCTACGACGCCCAAGCACGGGATCTGCTGCTCAAGGAGCGAATCTTCGACGACATCCTGATGAAGGAGGGGGTGATCACGCACTATCTGCCCATGTCCCCGGAGGGAGAGAAAGGCATCGACGTCTGGCTGGCGTTGGAGGCCTTCGAGCTGGCAATTTTCAAGAAGTACGACGTGATCGTGCTTATTGCCTCGGACGGGGACTACCTGCCCTTGACCAGAAAGCTGAACACCATCGGCGCGCGGGTCATGGTCCTGGGGTGCGACTTTGAATACGTGGATCAGTACGGAAACCACCGAGCCACCAAGACCTCCATGGCCTTGCTGGACAACGCCACCTACCCGATCCTGATCAACGATGTCATCGACGATCCCGAGCGCCACGACGACCAGATCGTTCGGGATTTATTCGTCAAGGAAAAATACCGGCCCGTGGACGCGGCCAAGGCTAAATCCGGCGAGGACCAATCCGGGACCGTGGTCTCCATCCAGGGTGGATACGGATTCATCCGCCCGGACATGAGCGAGGAAGACCTTTTCTTCCATTACGGCGACTTGGTGGATATGGACATCAACCGGCTGACGGTGGGTGACAGGGTTTCCTTTCAGGAGAGCGTCAACAAGAAAGGTCCGTGCGCCGTGAGGATCGTGGTGCGAAGCGGCGCGTAACTGATTGTTAAAAAGTCCTTATCCGGCAGTCCGTTCAAAAACCCCAAGTGCAAGGAGCAAAAAAAGTTCAAGGTCGAAGCGTATTTATTCATACGTGAGAGTTTGAACTTTTTGCAGCGACGCAGCAATTGGGAGTTTTTCAACGGACTGGCAAACCTCCCCCGTCTCACTCCCCAATAATCTTCACCAGCACCCGTTTACGGCGGTTGCCGTCGAACTCCCCATAGAAAATCCGCTCCCAGGTGCCGAAATCCAGGCGGCCCTTGGTCACGGCCACCACCACTTCCCGGCCCATGATCTGACGCTTGAGGTGGGCGTCCCCATTGTCCTCTCCGGTGCGGTTGTGGCGGTACTGGCTGATGGGGGCGTGGGGGGCCAGGCGTTCCAGCCAGTCGTCGTAATCCTGGTGCAGGCCGGACTCGTCGTCGTTGATGAACACGCTGGCCGTAATGTGCATGGCATTGCACAGCAGCAACCCTTCCTGAATCCCGCTCTCCCGCAGACACTGCTCCACCTGGGGCGTGATGTTGATGAACGCCCGACGACCGGAAACGTCAAACCACAGTTCCTTGCGATAGCTTTTCATTGCTTGCTCCTTTTTCAGTTTCCGGCAACTCGCAGCGCGCCGCCCCGCCCAGGGGGTCGTCCGCGCCCATGGCCGAGCCCGGGGTTTCCATGCGGATGAAGAAGGCCAGCAGGGACGGGATCACGAAGATCGTGAACACCGTGGACAGGGCCAGTCCGCCCAGGACCACGCTGCCCAGGCCGCGGTACAGCTCGGAACCCGGCCCCGGAGCCACCACCAGGGGCAGCATGCCGAAGATGCTGGTGGTGGTGCTCATGTAGATCGGCCGCAGACGGACCCTGGTGGCCTCCAGCACGCCTTCCAGGTGTTCCATGCCATGCTGGCGGACGTTGATCAGCGATTGGTTGACCAGCAGTATGGCGTTGTTCACCACCACACCCACCAGGATCACGAAGCCCAGCATGGTCAGGATGTCCAGGGGCTGGGGGGCGATGAGGACGTTGACCAATTTCAGTCCCACGAACCCGCCGGCCGTGGCCAGGGGCACGGTGAACAGGATGATCAGCGGATAGAGGAAGTTGCCGAACAGAGCGGACATCAGCAGGTAGATGATAATCACGGCCAGAATGAAGTTCCACTGCAGGGCCAGTCGTGTCTCGGTCAGCTTGTCCGCCACCCCGCTCATCTCCACCCGGGTGTTGGCCAGCAGCCCCTGGGCCTCCAGGGCCGGGACGATGCGGTTTTGAACGGTTTCCATGGCTTCCTGCAGGGTCACGGCTTCCGGCGGGGTGAGCTGCAGGGTCACGGTCCGCTGGCGTTCCAGGTGGCGGATCTGGGTGATTCCGGTGGTCCGTTCCATGGCGGCCAGGGAAGAGACCGGCAATGAAATACCCTGGGGCGTGGCCACCAGGGCGTGGTGCAGCACCTCGGGGGTTTCCATGGCCTGGGCGGATGAGCGCAGGACCAAGTCGATGGTCTTTTGCCCCTCTTCCTTGAAGTCGCCGATCTTGCGGCCATGGGTCAGCACGTCCAGGGCCAGACCCAAATCCGCCGCGCTCAGCCCTGCGGCCTTGAGCCGGTCCCGGTCCGGTATGAACCGGATCTCCGGATAGGTCAGCTCCAGGGAGGGGAGCGGGCGGACCTGGGCTTCGGGGTAGATGCCGCGCAGCATGCCGAACATGGTTCCGCCCACGGCCACCAGTTCCTCCAGGTTCGGGCCGACGATGTCGATGTCGATGGTTCGTCCCCGGCCCAACCGGGTCTGAAAAATCCCGGCCTGCAAACTGACCCCGAGCATTCCGGGAATCGACCCAATTACGTTGCGAAACAGTGGAATCAGCTCTCCTGCCCGCTGCTCATGGGTGCTCACGGCCCCGAAAAACATGAATGATTCCGCCCCTACGTAGAACAGATGACGGATGCCGGGAAAGCCGTCCACGTCCTGGTCGTAGTGAGGTTCCAGACGATCATGGATGTGTTCGCCGATGGCGACCCGCTCCGGATAGGACAGACCAGGCGGCGGAATCAGGATGTTCAGAATCAGGTTGCGGTTGCCCTGGGGCAGGTAGTCCATCTTCGGGAAAAACAGCCAGGCAATGAGCACGGCAGCGGCGGTCAGGGTGCTGACGGTCAGAATCCGGGTGAACCAGTTGCGCACGGCCAAGCGCACGAAGTACATGATCAGATTGACCAGAAAACCGCCCAGCCTGGGCAGCGGACCTAGATCACGGGGTTTGACCGAACTGACCACCCGAAAGATCTGGCAGGTGATGGACGGGATGACCATCACCGAAACCACCAGACTCAGGCTGATGGCGCAGGTCACGGCAATGGCGATGTCCTTGAAGAGCTGCCCAGCCTCCTCCTGGATGAAGACCACGGGCAGGAACACGGCCACCGTGGTCAGGGCCGAGGCCAGGATCGCGCCCCAGACCTCACGGGTGCCGTCCAGGGCCGCCTGGCAGGTGGGCTTGCGCATCTTCAGATGGCGGTCGATGTTCTCCAGAACCACGATGGTGCTGTCCACCAGCATGCCCACGGCAAAGGAAATCCCGGCCAGGCTGACCACGTTCAGGTTCCGGCCAAAGGCGCTCATGAAGATGAAGGTGCCGATGATGCTGATGGGAATGGCCCCGGCGGCGATGCCGGTGGTGGAAATCCGGCGGAGAAACACGAAAAGCACGATCATGGCCAGCAGTCCGCCGATCAGGATGTTCTGCTGGACCAGGCCGATGGCCCCCAGGATGTAGTCCCGCTGATCGGCCAGCCAGAGCAGAACCAGCCCGTTGGGCTCCAGGATTGTCTGGTTCAGGTGCCGGACCACCGCCTCCACCGCATCGGTCAGTTCCAGGACGTTGGTCCCGGGCTCGGCCTGAATGCCCACGGTGATGCCCTTTTCGCCCCGATGCAGCATGGCCGCGGAAGCTTTCTCGTACCCGATTTCCGCATGGCCCACGTCCCGCAGGAACACCCGCTCCTGCCCTGATGAACGGATCGGAAGCGCCTCGATTTCCTCAGGACTCTGGAACTCGGCCACGGTCCGGATGCGGTAGTCGCGCCGCCCCACGTCGATGCTCCCGGCGGCCACGTTCACGTTCTCGGACTGCAAGGCCCGAATGACCTCGTTCAGGGTCATGCCGAAGGCGGCCAGCCGTTCCGGCAATACCACCACATGCATTTCCCGCTCCGTACCGCCAAAAACGAACAGGTCCGCCACTCCCTCGACCCGCTCCAGATCCTGGCGCACCTCGTTCTCGAAAAACGTCCGGTAGGTGTCGATGTCGTTGGGGTTGCCCGGCAGGGTCCGCAGCGAGGTGAAGATGATCGGCGAGGAGGCCGCGCCCGTGGCCGTGATCACGGGCCTATCCGCGCCCTGGGGATAGGAGCGGACTTCGTTGAGCTTGTTGGAGACCCGCAGCAAAGCGTCGTCCACGTTGGTGCCCAGGGAGAAGCGCAGGTTGATCCGGCCAAAGGAACTGAAGCTCTCGCTCTCCATTTCCACGAGGCCGGGGATGCCCTTGAGCACGTTTTCCTGCTCCTCGATGATGTCCCGCTCAATCTCGTAGGGCGTGGCTCCGCTCCACACGGTCTGCACGGAAATCTCCGGCTCGATCACCGTGGGCGTAAGTTGGTAGGGCATGCCGAACAGGGAAATCAGACCGAAGATCACGACGAAAATCACGCCCACCAGGATGGTGACCGGATTGCGGATGGCGAAGCTGATGGGATTCATGAGGTCCAGGGGTTCAGAGGTTCAACGGTTCAGCGGTTCACGGTTCAGCGGTTCAACGGTTGATGAGGTCCGCGGTTCAGGATGGAGTGGACGCCAATAGCAAGGTTCACCCTTCACTCTTCACCCTTCCCCCTTCACTCTACCCGCACGGGCTGTCCGTCGCGCAGGCGCTCCTGGCCTTTGACCACCACCTGGTCGCCGGGCTCGACGCCCTGGGCTTCAATTCCAGCCGTGTCACGGGCAAAAGCGGAGACCGAGACCGGGATCATTTTGGCTTGGCCGTCCCGGACCAGGAAAATCACCTGCCCCATGGGGCTGGGGACCACGGCGTCCCGGGGAACGGTAAATCCCTCGTGACGTTGGCCGGTGGGCAGGTACATCCGCACCTCCATGCCTTCCAAAAGACCGTGCTCGTTGGGTAGCCGAACCTTGACCGGAAACGTCCGCGAGCCCACGTCGCCCCGGGGCACCACGGCCTGAACCCGCCCCTCCAATTCCCGATCCGATGCGCGGCCTTGCACGACCTGCCCCAGTTCCAGCCCCAAAGCCACGTCCACGGGCACGTTGACCAGTATATCCACCACATCGTCCCGCGCCACTTCGGCCACGGGAGAACCCGAAGACAGCCACTCCCCAAGATTGCTCAGCCGGGCCAGGACCACTCCGTCGAAGGGGGCCAAAACCTCCAACATACGCACTTCCTCCTGAATCCGGGCGATTTCCGCGGCCAGGGACTCGGCTCGCCGCTCCAGCCCACTGGCGAGAAACTTGACCCTCTCGTACTCCTGTTCAGCGACGGTCCCCTGATCGAACAGTCGCCGCATCCGGTCCAGCTCCCGCTGGACACGGGACAGTTCGGCCAAAACTTCCTCCCGCTGGGCCCGGCGGGACTGGAGATCCTTGGACTTGAGCACCCCGTCCATGGTCGCCAGTTTGTCGCCGCGGCGAACTCGGTCGCCCTGCTCGAAATGAACCTCAAGCACCCGACCGCTGACCTCGGAAGCCACCAGGGAGGTTTCCTGAAAATAGACCGTACCGATATATTCTTGCTCTTCGACCATCAATCCGGACCCAACCTGCGAGGTCACCACCACCGCCGGGGGCGGCCCGCCCTGCTGACCCGGCGGCTGCGCATACAGTCCCCCGACGCTCACCCAGCCAATCACCGCGACCAGCAGCAACGTCGCCAATGGTTTACTCATCTTTTTGCTCCATGATCATGCCCATTGAAAAACCAGTCATCTCTCGTCCGACGGCACCCACTTTGGAACCGCCTTTACAAAACGGCTCGACGGACAACGATTCAACCCGTGCGAATCTACCTGGAACAAGATGGAATGTGAACTGTCAAGCCGTGACTCGCTTCCACCGCACGGGCCTTTGCCGCAAGATATTTAGCCCATGCTCAGGCTTGAAGACATGGCTGTTGATCATTTAGATACGGAGCTCAACTCAGTGTAGCGAGCAACCTGAGTGGTCGCGGACGTCGTCACGGTTCCCTCATCATCTGTTTGCCTGATTCTTGATCACAAGGTACGAGAAAACATTGCTACCCGGTTACCAGATATCCTGATGAAAAATCCAATTTTTCGGAGTTGCGACATAGCGACCGACTGCTGAATATGACGCAACGCCTGGCAAAAATCGACGGATGGGAGTGGGACGTGGATCGGGAGAACCCGAACCGGACCAAGGAAACGTATCACTTTTACGGTTTCTCGCCGGACGAACAGTTTTCTTCCCGGCAATGGCTGGAAAAATGTCTGTCATGCTACGCACCGCTGGATCGAGAGACCTTGTGAAACGCCTTCATCCGATATCTGGAACAGGGCTGGCCCTTTGACTTGGAACTGCCCTTCATCAGCGCGGTCGGGTACGAATCAGACGTTTTCATTCCGGAAATACTGCTCAAGCGGGCTGACGAAGCCCTGTATCAAGTCAGAAACATCGAACGCAACCGCACGGTAGTCGCCCGGGCAAAGCAGCCCCGGTTCATAAAAAGACAACAAATAAATCGGCACGTGACGCCCAGAGTTCTACGATGAACAGCAAATGTCTCCTCCTCGGCCCGTCAAGAAAGAACTTAACGCTCATGGCCGCGGTGGTCTGGATCGTCGTGGTTACCGCCTCCCTGGCCTGGAACTGGCGCCAAGCGGGCGATTCCGTGCTGATCTTGGCTGAATCCGAGGCCCAGGCCTCGTTTCAAAAGGACGTCATCTACCGCAAGTGGTCCACCCTGCATGGCGGAGTCTACGTCCAACCGACGGAGACCACACCGCCCAATCCGTATCTGGCGCACCTGCCCGACCGGGACGTGACGGCCTCCACCGGAATAAAACTGACCCTGGTCAACCCCGCTTACATGACACGCCAAGTTCATGAGCTGGGGTTCGACGAACACGGGTTGCTCGGCCACATTACCAGCCTTGACCCGCTGCGCCCGGAAAACGCGGCGGACGAATGGGAAACCAAGGCCATGCTCTCCTTTCAGGACGGCGTGCCCAAGGCGACATCCGTGGAAGCTATCGATGGGCGTCCATATTTCAGATTCATGCGCCCCTTGTTCACCGAAGCCGGGTGTCTGCGCTGCCATGTCGACCAGGGCTACAAAATCGGCGACATCCATGGAGGAATCAGCGTTTCCCTGCCACTTGCACCCTTTCTCGCGGTAGCTGGCCGGCAACGAATGTTGCTCGTTCTGGGGCATGCCGTCATCGGCTTTTTGGGGTTGCTGGGCATCTGGACCGGAAACAGACTGCTGGGCAATTCGGAACGGGGGTTGCGAGAGCGGGAACGATTGTTGAGCAAGGTCTTTGAAATCCTGCCCGTGGGCCTCTGGATCGCCGACGACAAAGGCAAACTACTGCAAGGCAATCCGGCGGGGGTATCCATCTGGGGAGGCGAGCCCTTGGCGGAGCAGAAGCAATACTGCGTCTTCAAAGCCAGACGACTGCCATCCGGAGAGGCTATCGCCGAGAACGACTGGGCTTTGGCTCGCACGGTGAACAAGGGCGTGACCATCGTGGACGAGCTTATGGAAATCGAGACCTTCGACGGCAAGAAAAAGATAATCCTCAACTACACGGCTCCGGTATTGAACGACCAGGGCCAGGTCTCGGCGGCCATTGTCGTCAACCAGGACATCACCGAACGAACACAGGCCGAGCAAGCCTTGGTTCAGGCCAAAGACCAAGCTGAAGCGGCCAACCGGGCCAAGTCCGAATTCCTGGCCAATATGAGTCATGAACTGCGCACGCCGTTCAACGGGATCATGGGCATGCTGCAGGTATTGCGGACCTCAAAATTGGATGAGAGACAACACCAGTACATTTCCATGGCCCTGCAGGCATCGGATCGATACACCAGTCTTTTGAGCGACCTTCTGGACATCTCAGGGCTTGAAACCGGGGGAACGGAAAACCGCCTGGAGGAGTTCCGCGTCCAAGACGCCGTGGCCGCTGTTTTTGACCTTTTTCCGACGACCGTCAGAAAGAACGACGTCGCGATGGAATACCGCATCGACCCCGCCCTGCCGGAGCGTCTCATCGGAGACGTCACGCGGCTCCGGCAGATTCTGTTCAACTTGGTGGGCAACGCCCTGAAGTTCACGGACCAGGGACGGATCAGGCTGGAAGTCTGGCCCCTGAAATCCGCAAAAGGAGAACAAAACAGACCTCGGATTCTGTTTTCCGTCACGGACACCGGCATCGGCATCCCGGAGGACAAACTCGATACGCTCTTCAAGCCATTCATCCAGGTGGACGGATCGTACACCAGAAAATACCAGGGCGCGGGCCTGGGGTTGGCCATTGTCAAACGACTCGTCGACTCCATGGGCGGAAACATCAGCGTGGACAGCACCGTCGGCAAAGGCACGACGGTATATGTGGCTTTGCCGTTCACGTCGTCCTTTGGCGAGACCGGCCACCTGGAACAAACCTGACCGGTGTGGGACGACAATTTCAGTTATGAACCCGAATCCCCCGTCTCCGTTCATAGTACGCCCTGCTGGGAAACTTGTTGCACTGGGCCAGATGCGGAGAGGGCCGAGTCAAATCCGCCCCTGCTTCCTACGGCCCCGGAATTGACTTTCCGCTGTCTCGCTGTATGTTCGCGCCCGTGACCGATAATTTACCGCAATACGCAAGAATGCCCATGCTCCCCCCCATCCAAGACATCCGCACCCGACTCCGTTGCCGGAAATGCGGCGATCGCTTGCACGCCCGGCGCGGCTGACGGGCCGTCGCCCTGCGCTGTGGGTCCTGCGGCGCCACCTTTGCCTTGCACGAATACGGAACCACCCTGGACGACCTGATGGAAGAATTTTTGGCCGACACTCCCTGCAACCGCATATAGCAATACGTTTTTACGTTTTCCTCACCCGCATGCCCCCACAAATCATTCCCCGCGACGAACACCCCATCTCCCGTAAGAACATTCATCCCGACGCCCTGAAGGTCATGTATCAACTCGGGCGCAAGGGATTCACCGCCTACCTGGTGGGCGGCGGCGTGCGCGACCTGATCCTCGGGCGCGAGCCCAAGGATTTCGACGTGGGCACCAACGCCACGCCCAACCAGATCAAGAAGGCCTTTCGGAACTGCTTCATCATCGGCCGCCGGTTCCGGTTGGCGCATATCCATTTCGGCGACCAGATCATCGAAACCTCCACCTTTCGGCGCTGTCCCGAACCGGATGCCAACGGGGACGGGGATTTGTACGTCTTTCGGGACAATTGCTACGGCTCACCGGAAGAGGATGCCCTGCGCCGGGACTTCACCATCAACGCCCTGTTCTACGAGGTGAAGCGGTTTACCGTCATCGACCACGTCGGAGGGTTGAGCGACATCCGAGACCGATTGGTCCGCTGCATCGGGGACCCGAACATCAGGTTCCGGGAGGATCCGGTGCGCATGATCCGGGCCGTGCGCTTCGCCTCCCGCCTGGTTTTTCGGATCGAACCGGCCACCTTCAACGCCATCCTCCGCCATCACCAGGAAATTCTCAAAGCCGCCCCGCCCCGTGTCTTCGAGGAATTGATCAAGCTCTTTGCCTATGGTTCCGGGGAACAGGCCGTTCGCTTGCTCTACAAAACCGGCCTGCTCGGGGATCTGCTCCCGGAAATCGCGCGGTATCTGGACCAGGACCACGCGCAAAACCGGGAACCCGTCCTGTGGCCCTGGCTGGGCCGCCTGGACGACCGGATCAAAGAGATGGGCGGCCTGAATCCGGTCCTGATTTTCGCGACCCTGTTTTTCGCCCCCATGAACCGAATCCTCAGTGAACAAGCGGCCCGGGACGAGGAACAGGAACGGCTCCCGCTCCACCTCCGGCTGACCGAACTGCTCACGCCCATTTGCATCCGGATCAGCATGCCCAAATTGATGGCCATGCGGATGATCCAGGTCATGGCCAACCAGTCCCGATTCGTCCCGGACAAGCGCAAGCGCTTCTCCAAACGCGGCTTCGTGGCCCAGGAGACTTTTCCCGAGACCCTGGCCTTGCATGAAATCGGCCTGCGCGTGGCCGGCGAGGATACGGAGCGCCTCGAACCCTGGAACGTTCTGCGTCGGGAAATCGAAGCGCAAGGCCCGGACTCCGAAAGCACGAAAAAGACCGCCGCTAAAAAGCCTCGAAGGCCAAGACGCCGTCAGGTGAAGGCCGGCGTCGAAAAATCAAACGAGACGACGGCGATGTCGGACAATCCGGCAACCGAAAGAGCGGGAGAAAACCTCGAGATCAAGCGTTCCCGCCCGCTGCGCAAGCGTTCCCGCCGCCGCAAGCCGTCGTCCGCGCCCCGAACCTGACGCGCCCGTCCTCCATGACGACTCGCAAATTCCTCATCGCCGGAGGCAACGCCACCGCCCTGGTCCGGTACTGCCCGCCCGCCCGCCGGGCGTCCCTGGCCGCGGACCTGCTTCAAGAGGTGGAGCAGGTCGGCTTCGTGGACCACCAGGCCCACCCGCCGCGCCTGGAGATGATGGGCGGAGAATTCTGCATCAACGCCACCCTGGCCTTTGCCTCCACCCTGGGACCAAAAGGAACCGTCGGCGTCAGCGGTCTGGACCGTCCGGCGGATTTCGTCAACACGCCCCACGCCACCCGCGTGACCATCCCCCTGCGCTGGTCCCTGACCGACAACATCCTCCTCCTGGAAGGCATCGGCTTCATTCTCCACCCCCAATCGGACGGTCATACCCAAAACAGCACTACGAACCACCCCCGGATCAAACGCGAACTGGCCGACCTGTGCGCCCGCTTCGGCCGCCCGGCCTTCGGCGCGATCCACTTCTCCGACGACGCCATCATCCCATACGTTTACGTCGCGACCGTGGACTCCTTTGTCCCTGAAACCGCCTGCGGTTCGGGTAGCGTGGCCTTCAGCCTGTTCACCGGCCAAGACCGGGTCCGCCAGCCCACCGGCCAATTCATCACGGTCCGTCGGGCAGCCGTTAAGGAACGAGAGGAAGAGGGCGTGGACCTCTTTGAAATCGAAGCCCGCGTTGAGCAGCCCGCGCTTTCGCCCAATTCAAGCCAACGTGTTGCCCTTTGCCAAGGCACGGATTAGTATGCCATCATCCTGTTCAGGAACAGTTTTTCAGTCAACCGCCCCATCTTCATCCTCTTCCCCGGCTCTCATGCCCCCATGAAAGCATCCCAGCCATGCCCGGACTCCAAAAACCCTGCCCCCACTGCGCCAAACCGCTGACCATCTATACCAATCCGGTACCCACGGTGGACATCCTGATCACCATTCCGGGCCGAGGAATCGTCCTCATCGAACGTCGCAACCCGCCTCCGGGCTGGGCCATTCCCGGCGGGTTCATCGATTACGGCGAGTCCGCCGAGCGAGCCGCTGTGCGCGAGGCATTGGAGGAAACCGGGCTGGAGGTGGAACTGACCGGACTTTTCGGCGTCTATTCCGACCCGAGCCGCGACCCGCGCCAGCACAC
This sequence comes from Desulfonatronum thiodismutans, assembly GCF_000717475.1. Lineage (NCBI taxonomy): Bacteria > Pseudomonadati > Thermodesulfobacteriota > Desulfovibrionia > Desulfovibrionales > Desulfonatronaceae > Desulfonatronum > Desulfonatronum thiodismutans. Next base: position 18,546 of record NZ_JPIK01000002.1, on the reverse strand, counting down.
CATCAGCACGATCTTCACGGCCCAGGCCAAGAATCCAGACCAACTCCGGGCCGGAGACGACGCCGGGGCCGTAAGTGTTTTCCCCCTGGCCTCCCTGCCCGACCAACTGGCCTTTGACCACGAACGCATCCTCCAGGAACTTCGTCGCCGTCACGAGACCCTGAACCCTCCGGTGCTCGTCTCCTAGTTCGCCCCATCGGGGTAAAACCTTAAGGAATCAGCATGGACAGCCATCCTCAGATCCTGTTCGTGGCCTCGGAAATGTACCCGTTTTCCAAGACCGGAGGGCTCGCGGACGTCATGGGCGCCCTGCCCCTGGCCTTGTCCCGGCTCGGGGTAAGCGTGGGCGTGATCACTCCGTTCTACGGGCGGCTGGCCAGCAGCGAATTTCCCTTGCGGCTGATCTACGAAGACTGCCCGGTGGGCTACCCCTGGCCGGACACCACGGCGGACATTTTCCTGGCCGACTATCACGGCCTGCCCGTCTACTTCATCTCCCGAGGCGAATACTTCGACCGCCGCTTCCTGTACTGCACCCACAAGGGCGACTACTTCGACAACTGCGAGCGGTTCATCTTTTTCTGCCGGGCGACCATGGAATGGGCCAGACGATTGTCCAGTCCGCCGGAAATCATCCACGCCCATGACTGGCACGCCGCCCTGGTTCCGGCCTATCTGCATTTTTTGCGCAAGGTGGACACCTTCTGGAAGAAGACCAAGTCCGTGGTCACCATCCACAATCTGGCCTTTCAGGGCCGATTCGCCTACCGCCTGTTTCTGGAGTCCGGGCTGCCCTCGGCGGCCTGGAACAGCTCCGGAGCGGAATTCTTCGGAGACTTCAACCTGCTCAAGTCCGGCATCTCCTACGCGGACCTGGTCACCACGGTCAGCCCGACCTATGCCAGAGAAATTCTGACACCGGAATTTGGCTGCGGTTTGGAAGGCATTCTCAACCACCGGGCCGCTGACTTGCGAGGAATTCTCAACGGCGCGGACTACGCGGTCTGGGACCCCAGGCAGGACCGCTACCTGCCCAGCACCTACTCGCCGGAGACACCACGGGGCAAACTGCGCTGCAAGGAAAGCCTGTTTCACGAACTCTGCCTGGACCCCGAGCTGCTGTCCCGTCCCCTGCTCGGATTCGTCGGCCGCCTCCGGGAGCAAAAAGGCATCGACATGCTCCTGGACATTTTGCCTGAATTAATGCGCAAGGATGTCAGCGTGGTGGTTCTGGGCGAGGGCAATCTCCAGTTTGAGGCCCAGGTCCAGGACATGATGGAAACCTACCCAGGACGACTCGTGGCCCGCATCGGCTACACCGAAGACCTGGCCCACCGCATCCAGGCCGGAGTCGATCTTTTCCTTATGCCCTCACGCTACGAACCCTGCGGCCTGACCCAGATGTACAGCCTGCGCTACGGCAGCCTGCCCGTGGCCTCTGCCCTGGGCGGACTCCTGGACACCATCACCGGCTACCCCGACCCCGAATCCACGGGCTTCATTTTCACCCCGCCCGACGCCCGGACTTTTCTGCAAAGCATCGAACTGGCCCTGGAGGTTTGGGAACGTCCGGCGGAATGGAAGGCCATGCGGACCAGGGCCATGTGCAAGGACTATTCCTGGTCAAGCGCGGCGCAACAGTATATCCAAGCCTATACGGACATTGGGGCGGACCTGTCCCCGGCTTGATCGCCGCTTTGGACGCCCCCGTCACCCCCTCAAAATCGAGGTTCTCCCATGAAAATGACTGAAATCCGAACCATGGCCAAATCACGCGGGTTGAAACTTGGTGTCGGCACCACGAAAATTCAAGCCGTCAGAATGATCCAACTGGACGAAGGCAACTTCGACTGTTTCGCCCGGGCCGAAGCCGGTTATTGCGATCAAGAGGGCTGCATTTTCCGAATGGATTGCCTTTCCTTGGCTCCGAAACAAAACAACGGTTAAGCCGTGACCCAACCCTTCGTCCAGGGCCAGCCTTTGGGCCTGACCCTGGGTCTGACCCTGGGGGACCCCAACGGGCTGGGGCCGGAACTGGTTAGTCGCGTTTTCCGGCATGGCCTCCCCATGTCCCTTGCCGGAACCTCCGTGTTGATTATCGGTCCGGAACAGGCCTTGGTGCACCACCAACACGCGTCAGGCGGTTCCGTCTTCTGGCATCGGCTGTCCAATCTGGACCGATTGCCGGAACAGGTGAAGGTTCAGCCATCAAACGTCCAACTCTACACGCCTCCAGAGCTCGACTCCTTCCAGATGCAGCCTGGAGAGGCCACGATAGCGGGCGGCCTGGCCGCGGGCCTGGCTTTGGAAACCGCGTGCTCCCTGCTGCAATCCGGCCATGTCCAGGCCCTGACCACCTGCCCGCTGAACAAGGCCACGCTCCAGCGGGCCGGATTCGATTTCGCTGGACACACCGAGTTTCTGGCCGCCAAGGCCGGATTGGGGCCGAACGACGTCTGCATGCACTTCTGGGGGCCTCGGCTACGGGTCAGCCTGGCCACCACCCACCCTCCGCTGCGGACGGTCCCTGGGTTGATTACCACCGAACTGATCCTCCGCAAGCTGGAACTGACCATGGCCGCGATGCACGCCCAGAACCTCCGAGGCCCCGTCGCGGTCTGCGGCCTGAACCCGCATGCCGGAGAGGACGGACGGATCGGGGACGAAGACCAACGGGTCATCGCCCCGGCCGTGCTCCAGGCCGCGGCCAGGGGCTGGAACGTGGTCGGCCCGCTGGCCGCGGACACGGTTTTCCACCGGGCCGCGCAAGGCGATTTCTCGGCGGTTTTGGCCATGTACCACGACCAAGGCCTGACGGCCTTCAAGCTGTTGCACTTTCACGACGGCGTCCAGATCACCCTCGGCCTGCCCTACGTCCGCACCAGCCCGGACCACGGCACCGGATACGACCTAGTCGGCCAGGGCAAGGCCTCGGCCCAAAGCCTGCGCAACGCCCTGGACATGGCCATCGCCCTCACACTCCGTTGAAAAACTCCCAATTGCCGCGTCGCCGCAAAAAGTTCAAACTCTCATGTATGAAAAAATACGCTTCGACCTTGAGCTTTTCTTGCTCCTTGCACTTGGAATTTTTGAACGGCCTGTCGACAAAGACTTTTTTCATCACTTAAGTAACGAAACCTCAATCCCAGGACGATCACCATGCCTGACATTTCCCCCGAGACTCCGCCTTACGCACAGATCGCCCCACGGTTGCGCGGTCTGCGCGAGGCCCTGGACCTCAGCTTCGAGGAAATGGCCGCCCGGATCGAATCCACCCCGGACAAGGTGGCCCTGTACGAATCCGGAACCGTGGAAATCCCGGTCAGCCACCTTTTTCACACCGCCAAAAGCTGCGGCGTGGACCTGACCGTGCTGCTTTCCGGCGGCGAGGCCCATTTGCACAATCACGCCCTGATCCGCAAGGGCAAGGGCATGAGCGTGGACCGTCGCAAGGACTACGCCTACAAAAGCCTGGCCTACAGCTTCATCGGCCGTCGGATGGAACCGTTTCTGGTCACCGTGCCGCCGAAAAGCGAACAGGAACTGACCTTCACCGAGCATGCGGGGCAGGAATTCATCTACATGCTCTCCGGTCGTCTGGAACTGCGCCTGGGAAAGCAGACCCTGATCCTCGAACCGGGAGACAGCCTGTACTTCAGCTCCCGGACGCCCCATGCCCTGCGGGGCCTGGACCAGGCTGAGGCCACTTTCCTCGACGTCATCATCTAACGACCATGCGGACAACCATGCACCAAACCTACCATTCCCACGAAGACTTTCTGAGCAAGTTTCAATTGGAGATTCCGGACAACTACAATTTCGCCTTCGATTTTCTGGACGTCCATGCCGCGCGGGAACCGAACCGACCGGCCATGATCCATGTGGACGACGCCGGGAACCGCCGCGACTTCGCTCTGGGCTTTTTCCGGACCGAATCCAACAAACTGGCCAACGCCTTGAAACAACTCGGCCTGAAAAAAGGCGACCGGGTGATGCTCATCCTGCACCGCCGGGTGGAATTCTGGGTGGCCATGCTGGCCCTGCACAAGCTGGGCGCGGTGGCCGTGCCCTCCCCGGCCCTGCTGACCACCAAGGACATCGTTTACCGGGTCAATTTCGCCCGGATCAAGGCCGTGATCACGGACGCCGGAGTCGCGTCAGCGGTCCAGGCCGCCCTGCCGGACTGCCCCGGCCTGCGCACGCTGATCCGGGTCGGCGGAGACGGCCCAAAGCCAGGCTGGACCGACTACACCGCTATCATGGCCCAGGCGTCCGACGTGTTTCCCCGGCCCGAGGATCCGGCTGAAAACGCCGGAGGCCGGGACAGCCTGCTGATCTTCTTTTCCTCCGGAACCACCGGGCCGCCGAAGATGGTCGAGCACCTGCACACCTATCCTCTGGGGCATTACGTGACCGGCGTGCATTGGCACGATCTGAGGCCCGGGGACATCCACCTGACCCTGGCCGACACCGGCTGGGGCAAGGCGGTCTGGGGCAAATTCTACGGCCAGTGGATGGCCGAGGCCGTGGTCTTTGTCCACGATTTCCGGGGCAAGTTCGATCCGGCCAGGCTTCTCGCACTGCTGGCAGAGCACAAGGTGACCTCGTTCTGCGGACCGCCCACGGTCTACCGCTTCCTGATCCGCCAGGACTTCTCCAGCCTGGACCTCTCCAGCCTGCGCCACTGCACCACGGCCGGAGAACTCCTCAACGAGGGGGTCTTTCATGCGTGGAAGGACGCCACCGGACTCCCCATTTACGAGGGCTACGGCCAGACCGAAACCACCCTGCAGGTGGCCACCTTCCCATTCATGACGCCCAAACCCGGTTCCATCGGCAAGCCCTGTCCCGGCTGGGACGTGGTCCTGCTCAACGACGACGACCACCCTTGCGCCCCGGGCGAAGAGGGCGAGATATGCATCCGCCTGGACTCCACTGAGCCATTGGGTTTGTTCGCCGGATATCTGGCAGAACCGGACAAGACGGCCCAAGCCCGCAAGGGCGGTTTCTACCATACAGGGGACAAGGCCTGGATGGACGAGGAAGGCTACCTTTGGTTCCTGGGCCGAGTGGACGACCTGATCAAAAGCTCGGGCTACCGTATCGGCCCCTTTGAAGTGGAAAGCGTCCTGATCACCCACCCCGCGGTGATCGAAGCCGCGGTGACCGGGGTTCCAGACCCGGATCGAGGACAAACGGTCAAAGCCACCGTGGTTCTGGCGCCGGGATACGTCGGCTCCGAGGAACTGACCAAGGAACTCCAGAACCACGTCAAGTCCCTCACCGCGCCCTACAAGTATCCCCGGATCATCGACTACGTGGACGACCTGCCCAAAACCATCAGCGGCAAGATCAAGCGCGCCGAAATCCGCGCCAATGATCTTCGCGAAACCAACGAGAGGCAAGGCTGATCACCACCGATCCGGCGTTGCCCCTCCCTGCCTCCATGCCCTCGGCCTCCCCACGCGTCTCTCGGATCTCCCGGACACCCAGATTCTGGGCGACTCTGGACCCCTTTCTCGAACCCGGCGCGGTCTGGGGCCGCAAGGTGGCCAACGAGCAATTCCTGGCCGCCTTGCTGCGCCGGGATCCTTTTGACGAGTATCACTTTTTCCTGCCCACGCCCAAGGAAATCCAGGCGGTTCAGCAGCTTTCCCAGGTACGGTTCCCGCGGCTCGCCGCGGACCGGCGGCTGCGCTTTTTTTTACGCCAGGACTTGCCTTCAGCCCTGCGATCCACCGACTATCACTGCTTTCACCTCTCGGACTGCATCAATTACCCACCCGCTTTGGCCCGGCTGCGCAACGCCCATGCCCCTCGGCTCTTTCCCATCACCAGCGTCACCCACTCCCTGAGCTACCCCGGGTACCCGGCCCGGTTCCTGGACCATCTTCACCAAGGCTGCACCCCCAGAGACTGCATCGTGGCCACCTCCACGGCCGGACAAAGCGCGGTGCTGGCCTATTTCGACCATCTCCGCGAGAGCTTCAGCCTGGATCAAAAGCGCTTCCCCCAGCCCGAGACAGCGGTGATTCCCCTGGGCATGGACGACCCCTTGAACCCTGACCCAGCCGCGTTGCGCAAGCAGGGCCGGGCCGAGCTGGAAGTGGGTCCCGAAACACGAGTGCTGCTCGTCCTGGGCCGGATCACCCCTCATTCAAAAATGGACCTCCTGCCCCTGCTCCGGGCCTGGCAGCGGATATCCGGACGCTCGGACGCCCGGCGGGACGTGCTCCTGGTGGTGGCCGGCTGGGTCGATCCCAAGGACGACTTCCCCGGCGCCTTCACGGCCCTGGCCCGCAACGTGGGCCTGCCCTGCCGCCTCGTTCCCAGCCCGGACGAAGCCCGCAAACACCGTCTCTACGCCGCGGCCGACATCTTTGTTTCCCTGGCCGACAACCCGCAGGAGACCTTCGGCCTGACCCTCCTGGAGGCCGGACTTGCCGGACTGCCGACCATCGCCGCGGACTACAGCGGCTACCGGGACATCATCCAACTCGACCAGACCGGCCTGCTGATCCCCACCTGGGGCCCGCCGGACTCGTCGCACATCGACATGCTCTCCGGCCTGATCCCGGACTACGAAGTCCAGTTCCTCCTGGCCCAGCAAACCGCCGTCCACATCCCGGACCTCGCCGCCGCGCTGCGTCGGCTGCTGGACGACCCATTGTTCTGCGCCACCCTGGGGTCCCAAGCCCGCGAGCACGTCCGAACCACCTTCTCCTGGTCCCGGGTGATCGAGCAGTACCTGGCTCTCTGGGAAAATCTGTGGGAACGCCCCCCGGCTTACGACGCCCAAGAATCCACCACGCCCCGAGACACCCCGCGCCCCCTGGAACTCCCCTTCTCAAAAATCTTCGCCGACTTCCCCAGCGCCGAGTCAAATCTCCAGACCCTGCTGGCCCGCACCCGAACCGGAGACCGCATCGCCGCCGGACACGACTTTCCCGTGATCTACGCCGGACTGGAACACCTGGTTTCCCCAGACCTGCTCAAACCCCTCCTCATCCTCGCCCGCAACCCCATCCCCCTGGACCGCCTGATCCGCAAAATGACCCTGCTGTCTTCCGATTGCACCTCCGCCAGCCCGGAACAAATCCGGTTTTACATCCACTGGGCCGTGAAGCATGACTTGCTGGAGATCGTTGAGAGCCCGACATGCCCGTCGTCAAGCGCAAGGAATCCGCAAGCCCAGCTTATTCCTGAGCGGGATATTTCTGAACTCATGGGCTTTGTCAAAGGAATCGACATATCTTTTGAGCGCGAGAAGGACAGAGTATGAACATTGTCGATTCATCCGGGTGGCTGGAGTATTTCGCTGGAGGCGAAAACGCTTCTCAATATATTCCGCCGCTCTCTGACCAAAGTTCGCTTGTCGTGCCTACCATCTCAATCTACGAGGTGTTCAAGGTGATTCTTCGCGAGGCGGGCGAAGACGCCGCCCTGCAAGCTGCGTCAGCCATGCAGCGCGGACAAGTGGTGGAGTTGACTTCACGACGCGCGATGTCCGCGGCATCCTTGAGTCTACGGCACTCCCTGCCCATGGCGGACTCCATTATTCTGGCCACGGCGCATGAATACGAGGCTGTAATTTGGACCCAGGACGCGGACTTCAAGGAGCTGGACAACGTGAGGTATTTTCCAAAACCTTAGCGGCCATACAAACACGGAAGGTCAATTCCAAACAGTTTCCGCAACCACCTCAAACAGCCCGAATCACGCCTCCAGGCAGACCAAATCCATCCGCCCCCAGACCCCGACCCGGTCCCCGCATTGGGCGAAGAGGCCGTCCAGGCCGTGTTCAGCCAGGGCTTCGGCTCGGCGCATGACCAGGGGCATATCCTCGGGGGCGTGGAGCAGGTTGGCCAGGGCCGTGGCCGCGGCGTCGGCCAGGGCGGCGTCGCGGGAGCGGGCGGCCACCAGGTCGGCCTGGCCGAAGCTCAGGGAATGGCCGATGGTAGCCGAGGAGGAGCACAGGGAGCAGGGGAAATCGTCCGGGACGAGGCGCAGACCGAGGCCGGCCCCGTTCTCAGGCATGGCCAGCAAACCGACGATCCGTTCCCGGTCGGACCGCAGGTAAAGGTCGCCTCCATTTTCCACCAGCAAGGTCGGGCCGACATCCGGGCAGTGTTCGACAATCCAGGCGGCCACCCATTGGGCCACGGCTCCGGCCACCGCGGCCATGGGGCCCACGCCGCAGATCCGTCCGGCCCGGGCCATGTCCTGGACGATCCGGGCCGCATCCGGGCCCACGTCCACCGGCTCCAGGCTGGTCGCGAACTCCGGCTGCCGGGCGATGTGCGCCTGGAGCTGCCCGCGACAGGCGTTCACCGCCTGGAGCACTTCCCGTCGCAGGTCCCGCTGGGCCACGACCCACAGATCCGTCTGCTCCACCACGGCCTGAAAGCCCACCTCTCCCGTTCCCGGTCGACAGCGCGCCCGATAGGTCCGCCAGGGAGAGGCGTGCCGCCTCACTCGTCCACCCGGAAGTGGCAGCCTTTGCTCTCGGTGTTCCGCATGGCCGCGGTGGTGATGATGTAGGCGGTCTGGCAGCCGTGAAACAGATCCACCAGTGGCTTGGAAAGCTTGGTTTCCTTATAAAAAGAATGCAGGCGCTTGTTCAGGTCGCGCAAATCGTCGAAAGCCCGCTTCAGGCGCGGAGTGGTCCGCTTGATGCCCACGTAGTTCCACATGGTGTGCTTGATGGCCGCCCAGTCCTGGGCCACCAGGACCGGGTCCTCGTTCTGGCGCTGCCCCAAGACCTTCCATGGCGCGATGGACGCTTTCAGCTTGGCGTTCAACATGGCCCCGCGCTTCACTCGGGAGGCCGCGTCCCGCCCGATGGCCCAGCCCCAGACCAGCCCTTCCAACAGAGAGGTGCTGGCCAGTCGGTTGGCCCCGTGGACCCCGGTGCAGGCGCACTCGCCCCCGGCGTAGAGGCGTTCGACGGTCGTCCGGCCACGCTGGTCCACCAGAATTCCGCCGCAGAAATAATGGGCCGCCGGAACCACGGGGATCGGCTCCCTGGTCATGTCCACGCCCAATTCAAGACAACGCTGGTGGATGGTGGGAAAGCGGGCCGCAAGGTCTTTCCGGATGTATGTGGCCGCGTCCAGGTAGACGAAGTCTTCCCCGGTCTTGAGCATCTCATCGACGATGGCCCGGGTCACGATGTCCCGGGGGGCCAGGTCCGCCCTGGGGTCGTAGTCGCCCATAAAGGCGCGGCCATCCATATTGATCAGCCGGGCCCCCTCGCCGCGCACGGCCTCGGAGATCAGGAACTTGCGCGGGCCGCGGTGGTACAGGGACGTTGGATGAAACTGGATGTACTCCTGGTTCATCAGCCGGGCCCCGGCCCGGTGGGCCATGGCAAAGCCCGATCCCAGGGAGCCCGGGGTATTGGTGGTGTTCAGGTAGACCTGTCCGATGCCGCCCGTGGCCAGCACCGTGTAGTCGGCCAGGAAACGGCGGATGATCCCGGTGGAGTTTTCCAGGACGTACGCCCCCGCGCACTGATTGACGATCTGATAGCGGATTTCCAGCGAACCGCTGTGGTGGTGGGTGGTCAGGACGTCGATGGCCGTCATTCCGGTCATCACCCGGATATTCGGACTCTTGCGCACGGCCACGATCAGGCTGTCCATGATCACCCGGCCGGTAAAGTCCGCGCTGTACAGCACCCTGGCCCGGCTGTGCCCGCCTTCCATGGTCAGATGGTAGTCCCCGAGTTCTTCACGGGCAAAGGGCACGGCCAGCTTTTCCAGAAATATCTTGTGCAGAATCTCCGGCCCCTTGCGACACAAAAAACGCACCGCGGAAGGTGAATTCATTTCCCAGCCCGCGGTGAAGATGTCCGAGGCCATCAGCTTGGCGGAATCGTCCAGGCCGCGGTAGACGATCCCCCCCTGGGCCAGGGCCGTGTTCCCCTCGTCGAGCTGATCCCCGGCGCAGATCAGGGTGACCTCCAGGCCAGCCTCGGCCATGGTCAGGGCCGCGACGCACCCTGTTATGCCTGAACCAATGACCAGGGCCGTGGTTTCAATGGTGTCGGTCATTGTGCGCCTTCCATCACGGCCAGCATGGTTTCCAGGGCCTTGCGGGCGTCGGGGGCCACCTCCGGGTCCACCCGGACCGGTTCATGTTGGTCCGGATTTTCCAAGGTATCCAGCAGCTTGGGTTCGGTGATCTTCAACATCGCGCTGCAATACCCGGCTCCCAGCGGGTAAATGTGTTTGTCCGGATGCAGCCTGGCCAGGCGCAAAACCAGATTGTCCTCGGTGCCGATGTAGATGGTCGATCCGGCCGGGGCCTCGCGCACGGCCCGGATGATGCCCGAGGTGGAGGCCGAAACGTCAGCCAGGGCCGCCACCGCGGGTTCACATTCCGGATGCACGAAAACCAGGGGCCGGGGCTCCTCCTCCAACACCTGACGCACGTCCTCGGGCTTGAGCCGGAAGTGGATGGCGCAGACCCCGGGCCAGAACAGCAGCCTCCGGGCCAGAATATCCTCGTTCCAACCGCTCTCTTCGCGAACGTTCAAAACGGCCTGGTCCTGCTTGGGAATGCCCAACAGATCCGCCGTGTTCATGCCCAGGTTCTTGTCCGGCAAGAAGAGAACGCAGTCGCCCTGGCCCAGAGCCCATTCGAGCATGATCGCCGCGTTGGCCGAGGTGCAGACGCTGCCGCCGTACCGCCCGCACAGCGCTTTGACCCCCACGGACGAATTCACGTAAGCCAGGGGAACGACCTTGCGGTCCGTCGCGGAGATCCGCTTCAGAACCGCGGCCACCCTGCGGTCCGGCGCGGTCCCGGCCATGCAGCAATGGGCCTTGGGATCGGGGATCAACACTGTCTGTTCCGGCTTGGCCAGCAAGGCCGCGGTTTCGGCCATGAAGGAAACGCCGCAGAACACGATGTACCGGGCGTCCAGACTCGGAATCCGGCGGGCCAGCTCCAGGGAGTCCCCCTGAAAGTCCACGTGTTGGATCACGTCGTCGCTCTGGTAATGGTGACCGAGAATGGCCAGGGATGATCCGAGTTCGCGGCGCAGGGCCGTGATGCGATGGGAGATGTCGGTGGTCATTGAGGAGTCCTAATTATTTTATCAAAGGCAAAGATGACTACATGTTGCTGTAAAAAATGATATAAACGGGTCAGCATGGCACCGGTTTCAGAGTCGAAATCGAAATCGAAATCGAAATCGAGAAAACCAGTGCTTCAAAGAGAATGACCGCATTACCGATTTCGATAGCGATTTCGATTTCGATCTCGACTGGAGGTTCACCCTGGTTATTTGTTTCATGTGCACAAACTACGGCATCAGGTTTCGGGTGTAAGATCGATGCTCATGCTCAAATCCGCGCAGGCCGCGGAGTGGGTCAAAGCGCCGGCGGAAATGAAGGTGGGTCGGAGGGCGGCCAGGGCGGCGACGGTGTCCAGGGAGACGCCGCCGCTGATTTCCGTTTCCATGGTTTGGGGGATCATGGCCAGGGCCCGGGCCATCTCGTCCGGGCGCATGTTGTCCAGCATGATTCGCTGGATGGGCAGAGCCGCGGCTTCGGCGACCTCTTCCAGGGTCCGGCATTCCACCTCGATGGGCGGGCAGGGAACATATGCCGCCAGCAGACGGCGCACCGCGGGGGTGATTCCTCCGGCCCGGTCGATATGATTGTCCTTGAGCATCAGCATTTCGCTGAGGTCAAGCCGGTGGTTGGCCCCGCCGGCCAGGGCCACGGCGTATTTCTCCGGATAGCGCAGACCCGGGGTGGTCTTGCGGGTGTCCAGCAGCCGCACGCCCGTCCCGGCAATCCGTTCGCAAAAGGCCTGGGTCAGGTTGGCGATGCCGGAGAGCCGCCCGATGAAATTCAGGATGACCCGCTCGGCCTTGAGCAGTGCCCGGGCTTGACCCTGGAAATGAGCGACATATGTTCCCGAAGAGACCATGGCCCCTTCCGCCGCGGAAAAGCTCACACGCACCGCATCGGGAAACCGGGACAGGATCAGGGGAATGATCGGCAGGCCGACGATACGGGTGTCCTGCTTGGCCCGTATCCGGGCCCTGGCCTGGTCCTTTTCGGTGAACAAGGCCTCGGAGGTCAGGTCCCGGCCGTCCTCTTCCAACGCCAGGTCGATCAGCCGCTCCAAATACTCCATGGCGCGGCCTTGAAAAAAAGAATGAAATAATGAATGGTTTTCCATATTCGCCGCCGGCTTTGCCGGTCCGGATTCGACAAACCAACTTTTTACGCCACCCCGTCCGCCATTGTAAAGGCGCGTCCCGATTCTCCTCCCGAACCCCAATCCAAGGAGTTCCCCATGCCTTCCATCCGCGATTTCGCCGATTCCGATACTGTTTCTGGTCCTGCCCCTGAGCCACTCATTCGCGTCTCTCGTCGGGATTTTTTGAAAGCCCAGGGCAAGGCGGCCCTGTTGCTGGCCGCCGGCGGCCACGGTCTCTTGCATGCCCGGCCCCTGGCCGCGGCCCAGAAAGCAGATATAGGCACGGAAGGACAGCCGGACCTGACCGTGGCCAGGGGCGAACCTGGCCCGGCGACCAGGGCCGCGGTGGAGGCCCTGGGCGGGATGGCGGCCTTTGTCCGCCCCGGCCAGCGGGTGGTGATCAAGCCGAACATGAGTTTCGCCCAACCGCCGGAGCGGGCCACCAACACCCATCCGGACGTGGTCCGGGAATTGGCCGTGATGTGCCGGGAAGCCGGGGCCGCCCGGGTGCGCATCCTGGACCATCCCCTGCAAAACGCGGAAATGTGCCTGGTCCAGTCCGGCATCCAGGAAGCCTGCGCGGCCTTGTCCGACGTTTCCGTGCACACCCTGAGCGCGACCCGCTTTTTCCGCTCGGTCCCGATCCCCCAGGGCGAACAGCTCCGGGAAACCCAGGTCATGGAGGACGTGCTCAGCGCCGACGTGCTCATCGCCGCGCCGGTGGCCAAATCCCACTCCGCCACCGGGGTCAGCCTGGCCATGAAGGGCATGCTCGGGCTGATCCTGGACCGGGGCGTCCTGCACCGCCGGTTCGATCTGCACACGGCCATCGTGGACCTGACCACCCTGCTCATGCCCGATCTCACGGTGGTGGACGCCACACGGGTCCTCTCCACCAACGGTCCCTTCGGCCCCGGCAAGGTCCTTCAGGAAGACACGGTGATCGCCTCCCGGGACGTTGTGGCCGCGGACGCCATGGCCGTCAGCCTTTTTGAATGGTACGGTCGGCGCTTCGAACCGCGCCAGGTCCGGCACATCCTGCTGGCCCATGAACGCGGCCTGGGCAACATGGACCTGTCCGGATTGCGCATCGACGAAATCACGGCATGATCTCGTTGCAACGCACCATCCAAACCCTGAGCCTGGCCGCCTTCCTGGTCCTGCTCGGCCTGGCCTTTTTCCCCGTGCCGGACTGGGCTCCGGTGGACGCCTTCCTCCGCCTGGACCCCCTGGTCCTGGTGGGCACGGTCCTGGCGGACCGGGCCTGGGTCGCCGCCCTGGCCCCGGCTGCGCTGGTCCTGATCCTGACCTTGGCGCTGGGCCGTTTTTTCTGTGGCTATCTCTGCCCCATGGGCACCACCCTGGACATTACCGACGGTCTGGCCCGTATCCCAGGTTCCGCCGGGAAGATATCGACCCAGGACGATCCCGCCGCCCCGGTCCTTCCGCCCCCGTCCCAGCCTTCCAGCGATTTGCGTCGGATTAAATATCTGATCTTGTTCTTCATCCTGGGCGCCGCCGTCCTGGGCGTGTCCGCGGTGTTTTTCGCGTCGCCCCTGTCCCTGATCACCCGCTTCTATACGCTCCTGATCCACCCGGCGGCGGCCCTTTTCGGAGACGCCGCGCTCCATGCCCTGCGTCCCCTGGCCCTGCATCTGGACTGGACCCGGGCCGCCTACGCCGAACTCCACCAGCCCAGATTCACGACCCAATGGTTTCTTCTGCTGTTCTTCCTGGCAGTTTTCAGCCTGGCTCGCTGGAGTCCTCGCTTCTGGTGCCGGTATCTCTGTCCGACAGGTGCCCTGCTGGCCCTTGTGGGCAGACGACCGTTGATCCGCAGAACCGTCTCCGACGTCTGCACCGACTGCGGAGCTTGTCAACGGCGCTGTCCCATGGCCGCCATCCCGGCGAATCCATCGCGGACCATCCACGAAGAATGCATCGCCTGCCAGAAATGCGTCCGGATCTGTCCGGTTCAGGCCGTGACGTTCCAACCGTCTCACGAGTCCGGAAAATCCGGCGCATCCGGTGCAAGGACGCCGGGCTTTTCCCCGCAACGACGCGAGGTTCTGCTGGCCGGATTGGCCGGAGCCGGAACCGCGACCCTGACCTACACCGGGTTGTTGGAAGTCCGGGGCGAAATGCTGCCCGGCGACATCACGCCGGAAACCCTGCTCCGCCCCCCGGGCAGTCTGCCGGAACGCGACTTCCTGGCCCGTTGCATCCGCTGCGGACTGTGCATGCGGGCCTGTCCCACCAATACCTTGCAGCCCATCTGGTTCGAGGCAGGGGTGATCGCTCTGTTCAGTCCGCGCCTGACTCCCCGCCGGGGCCCTTGCGAACCAGAATGCACGGCCTGCGGCCGGGTCTGCCCCACCGGGGCCATCCGCGACCTGCCTTTGGCCGATAAAACCTGGGCCAAGGTCGGAACCGCTACGATCCTGCGCCACAAATGCCTGGCCTGGGAATGGAACAAAAAATGTCTTGTTTGCGACGAAGTTTGTCCGTATGATGCCATTGATCTGCGAAGGGTAGCGACCCATTCTCAGCCCGTGCCCTTTGTGGACGGACGAAAATGTTCGGGGTGCGGGTTCTGCGAATACCATTGCCCGGTTCGCGCCGCGTCGGCCATTATCGTTGAGCCCATGGAAGCGTTGCGGCTCGGCGCTGGATCCTACAAAGCCAAAGGTCAAAACATGGGGCTGATGCTGCACGTCGTCCCGCCGGACCAAACCGGATACGTCCCTTTTGACCTGGAAACGCCGGACACCGCCTTGGCTCCTCTTCCCGACGCCGTGCCGGACAAGGACGCCCTGCCCCCCGGCTTCACTCCCTGACCGTCGCGGCCTGGATCGACTCAACCCGAAAAACCTCGAAGCGGATTGCGAAGAGACGATTATTTCGGATCAGCACATGCATAACGCCACCCCCTTGGATATCGCCTCGCTTTGTCTGGAATACCCCAGGGCTCTGTCCGTCCAGAAACGCATCCATGAAAAGATCGACGACTACGCGGACTACAATTTCTCCTCCCTGCAAAGCACGGCCTTGAACGTTTTTTTCGATCTGGCCCAGGAATTCGATTCCTTCCGCGACCTGATGTCCGTCTGCGCCCTGATTCCCAAGGTGTTCTTCAACCTGGACTGCACACTGTACTTGTTCCAGGATCACCACGTCGATCATATCGTCATTTGTCCGGAGCGAGGCCAAAAACCGAACCCGGCACCGAACATTCCCCTTTTCTCCATTCCCACGATCCATGAGGGTCACTATTATCTCCCGATCAAAGGCAACAAGGATCTTCAATCTCATTTACCGACCGACTCCGAGAATCACCTGCTCGGCATTCTGGACATCCATCCGGCAGACGCCCTTTCCGACCACGACCGACTTTTCCTGGAAAAGTACGCCAACCGGGTCGGATTTCAGCTCCACAATCGGATGATCAGCCAGAAAAACCAGGAGCACATCCAGTTCATCCGCAGCTTGGTCAAGGACATCGGGCACAACGTCATCGTGCCCAACATGTACTTCAAACTGTTTTATCGTCGCCTGGAAAGCACCATCAACGCCCTCGGCGAGCTGGCCGACGACATGCGCCAATCCCCTCCGGACGGCCTGTCCGTCGACGACGCGCGGTGGAAGCAACTCGTCGCCAGAATGGACTACGTTCAGGACGCGCTCCAGGATCAGTTCGGGGAAATTCAGCGCCACTACGACAACACCAGTCTGTTTCTGGAAACCCTTTTGCGCCGAAGTCATTTTGAACAGGGGCGATATGTCCTGGAAAAACGGGTCTGCAACTTCAAGAACCAGATCATCGATCCGCAGATCGCCCGATTCATGACCCAGTTCGAGGATCGCAACATTGAAATCGCCTGGGCCGGTGTTCCGGACAAGGAAATCGAGGTGGTCGTGGACGTCGGCCTGATTACCCAGGTCTACGCCAATCTGTTTTCCAACGCCGTAAAGTATACCGCCCCGGTTCGCGACGCACGGGGCCGCTGGGTCAAGTTCCTGTCTTATGGATGGGAGGACGTGCCCAATTTCTTTGGCAACGGCCTGGACGGGGTCAAGCTGAACGTGTTCACCACCGGACCGCATATCACCGGCGAGGAACGGAAACGTCTTTTCGAGGAAGGGTTCCGGGCCGGGAACACCGGGCAGGAACCGGGCACGGGCCACGGACTGTTCTTCATCCGCCAGATCGTGGAGCTGCACGGCGGCAGGATGGGCTATGAGCCGACCCCCATGGGCAACAATTTTTATTTCATCCTGCCCAAGGAAGCTCCCCCGGCTTCGCCGTTGATTTCCCAATGCGAATATTCGCCAAACTCTTCACCAAGTCAGTCGCCCGGCTCTTGAGCTTTTTTACTGAGTGCGTTATTCTAACGCCTATGCCGTAACAATTAGTTGCCGTCATGAGTAAGGAGGTGACGTTTTTCGCAACATTTCTGAAGTCCAACCGTATTCCTTTTCGGTTTTTTTTCGTGACACCACGGGCGTCGTGCCCTGCACCACTTACTTAGGTTTTAAGCAAAAGGAGTTTAAGTTATGCGTAAACATGTTCTGAAGCCGCTGTTTTCCCTGGTGGCCCTCCTGGGCCTATTGGCCCTCTGCCTGTGCATGGCAACATCCGCCATTGCTCAAACCGAACGGATCGTCCCCAAGGCGGAGAATTTTCTCTTTTTCATCGACCATTCCGGCTCCATGGCCATGAGCGCCCCGTCAGAGTCCAAAAGCTCCCTGGCCGCCCGCCACGATCCGAACAAGCAGGAAAAAATCGAAGTGGCCAAGGAAGTCCTGAAGGCCGTCAATAATGATATTCCCGCCATCGCCTTCAACGCCGGTCTGTACACATACGGCCCCTTCCAAGAGTACATTGCACCTTCCCCGTACTCCAAGGATCGCCTGAACCAGGGCATCGACGGCCTGCAGACCCAGTACGACATCTTCGGTCGCCTGACCCCCATGGGCCTGGGCCTGAAGTCCCTTGACTCCGTGGTCGGCGGTCTGTCCAACCGACGCGCCGTGATCCTGGTCACGGACGGCGAGTCCAACATCGGCCCCAAGCCATTGCCCGTCATACAGGACATGTACGCCAAATACGGCGCCGACATCTGCTTCCACGTGATCAGCTTCGCCCAGACCGCTGCTGAAAAAGCCCTGGTGAAACAGATCGCCGCCGTCAACCCCTGCACGGTCACCGCGGACCTCATGGACCTGCTGGACGACGGCAAGCGCGCCGACTTCGTGCGCAAGGTCTTCTACGACGTGGAAGTCATTCCCGCCGCTCCGGTGGCCGCGCCCGCTCCGGCCCCGGTGGAAGAAGTCATCGTTTTCCGCAACGTCAACTTTGACTTCGACAAGTACAACATCAAGCCTGAATTCGCGCCCCTGCTCAAGGAAGCCGCCGAGATCATCAAGTCCCGTCCCGGCAAGCGGATCATGGTCGACGGTCATACCTGCAACATCGGTCCGGCCAGCTACAACATGGGCCTTTCCGAGCGTCGCGCCTCCTCGGTCCGGAGCTTCCTGGTCAACGAAGGCGTTCCCGCGGACCGCATCACCACCCAGGGCTTCGGTTTGACCCAGCCCCGTTTCGACAACAACACCCGCGAAGGACGCTCCCTGAACCGTCGCGTGGAAATTCGCTTCGAATAACACCTCTCCAATTCTGCTTCTCCCCCTCCCCATCCGGGGAGGGGGCCTTCAACCCCTTACGAGACACCTATGCGACACCTTCGCATGCTCCTGTTGCTGGCTGTTCTGCTTCCGGCGGCCTCTCTTCCGGCGGCCGCCTCGGGAATCGACGCCCTGCCCGTCTCCTCGCAGGCGGTTTACATTGAACAACAATTCGCCCAGTTTTCCCAAAACTGGATCGACAAGATCGACCGCAATTTTCATTCCCGGATTGGAAACGTCGAGTTCGTGAACAATGGACTCGGATATGTCGGCCGCTACATGCAGGTGGACCGGGATTCCGTGGCTTGGTCCGTCAAACAAGCGAGCACCGGTCCCGGCAATTTCATCGGGATACTGGAATACACGGAATGGACTTACGAATCCGTTGCCGACACCCAGACCGCTGCGGCCCTGGGTCCGTTCGTGCCGGTCCATGGCCGCAAGGTCACGGAAATTTTTCAATATCACGCCAATCGATGGCTGGAATAGCAGCTTAAAACAGCCTTCCATACTCCAAAAACAAGCGACTCGGTTGCACCGAGTCGCTTGTTTTTTTTGGGGAAAACCGCTCAACACATCCTCGCCCCAAAACATGGCGGGGCCGACAAGTCCCTGTTTTCAACAGGACTTTAACCGCATCGC
>NZ_JPIK01000001.1 GCF_000717475.1 Desulfonatronum thiodismutans | reverse complement strand
CAGCGCCGATGATACTGCGGTCCTAATCGTGGGAAAGTAGGACGCCGCCAGATCATTTCTCAAAACAAAAACGCCCGCTTAGATAACTAAGCGGGCGTTTTTGCGTCTGATAACCATGGTGCATTAAAGACGTTGTGACAACGCATGTGCACCAAATTCTCTGCTGTTGAAAAACTGGCAAACCATCCGTAACAGTTGTCTAGATTAAAGAAGGAATATGAAGAAAAAAAGTGACTTTTGCTGATTTATGGACTTTATAGGATTTTAGTTTTTCTCTTGACGCGCATAAAGCCAAGCTGGATCAGGAAATGGTCTGGGCGCTGATTCTCTTCGAATATCTAGTAGGTTAGGAGAGTCTCGATTAATTTTAACAGCTATTTCGGTGTATTAATTGTTCGTGGAAAAGTTGATCGCTGAAAAGTAAAATGGCTGATACGCTGGTTGCAGCAATTTTCCGAACCGGTGTAAGTAGCAAACCCATGAGCGTCGTTTGGAAAAAATCCCTTGAAATTTTAGAAAAATCAATTAATCCAATCCATGTTCGGGCTTGGCTGACGCCTTTGAAAGCTCGCTTGGATCAAGACGGATTGACCCTCGCCGCCTCCAATGGGTTCGTGGCCTCATGGGTCAAAAATCGATACTTGGGGGTCATCGAACAGGCAGTACGTCAAGTTGCAAACCGGGAGCTACCCGTGCGGATCGATTGTGCTCCGTTTGATGGAATCGAGAAAATACCGACAAAAACGCCAAAGATAGCCTTGCAAAATACATCCGAGTTCATCGAAAGGAGAACGGACACACTATCCTTGGAAATGGCATCATCGACAATCCCCGTGAACGTCTCCGGAACTTCTATAGGCCGGGACGGACGTGTTGAGCGTTCCGTGCCCCAACGTGCTCTCCGGCATTCCGTGTCCGCGGACCGCCAGCACGCCCTTCCTCTTCCGGTCTCCGCTCCCGTGCCCATGGTTCGGATGACCGGAAATTCGACCGAAGACGGCGCAGGGTTTGATACCGGAAGATGGCGATTTTCTTTCAGGGACTTCGTGGTAGGGCCAAGCAACGAATTGGCCTTTAGCGCTGCCCGGAGCATTTGTCGCCATCAGCTGGTCACGGATCAGTTCTATCTTTGTTCCGCGCCTGGTCTTGGCAAGACCCATCTGCTTCAAGCCATCGGCCAAGAGTTGACGGCTAATGGCGGTACGAAGCAGGGACGGGTCAGGTTGGCGTATCTCACTGCCGAGGATTTCGCCTGCAGGATGGTTATGGCCTTGAAGCAGCGAGAGATGGAGAGTTTCAAGGCCGGTTTTCGGGATGGGGTGGACGTTTTGCTTTTGGAGGACATCCATTTCCTTCAGGGCAAGGAAAAGACCCAGGAAGAACTGCTGGCCACGGTCAAGTCCTTGCGAGGTGCCGGAAAAAAGGTCGTTTTTACCAGTTCTTTTCTTCCCAAGGAACTCCCCAAGCTGGACAGTCTCCTGGCGTCGCAGTTCTGTGACGGATTCATGGCCGTGATTGACAAACCCGACTTCGAAACCCGAATGCGCATCCTTGAGGCCAAAGCCCGTGTGTTTCAGGTTCAGATCCCCCATGATGTGAACGAGTTGTTCGCCAACTCCATTCAGAGCGATATCCGCTTGCTGGAAAATTGCCTCCAAAATTTGGTGATCAAGGCTCGTCTGATGAATCAGCGCATCACCCACGGCTTGGCCCTGGAAGTGTTAAAAAACTATGCGCCTCATACGCCCAAGCCGGATTTGGAGAAAATTATCGCCTTCATTTGCCGGTCTTTCAATCTTTCTCATGGTAGTCTGCGGACCAAGAGCCGAAAAAAGGAAAACGTCCTGGCTCGGAATACGATTTTTTATCTCGCCCGGAAGCACACTGATCTGTCCTTGAAAAATATCGGTGAAGCCTTCAATCGCAAGCATTCCACCGTGATCAAGGGCATTACCCAGGTGGAGCGGGAGATGTCCCGCCAGAGCCCGGTGGGCCGGCAGATGGACCGTTTGGTTCAGACCTTGGAAACTCAGACCACCGGCTGCAACACTATCCACTGACCAAGCAAGGCCGGTTCTTTGGTTTGAAGCGGCGCGGGATCATCGTCCGTTCCGCTCTTAAGTCTCCCACGATTTGATTTTCGACCACGCATCAAGGACTTGTTCGCGTTGGGCTTCCAGAGCAAAGGCATCGGCGGTAAGCTGCCCTGCTCGGAGCGCTTGATCCAGCTTTGGTCCTTTATTCGTCCAGATGTGGACGGCCTGTTCCAGGGCCAGAGCCGCGGCAAGGGCATCGGCGTCCGGGACCCAAAAGCCGTTGCCCGGCCATGGGTTATTTGGGACTGGAAACCAGGGACGCCATGGTTCTTCATCTTCCCCACCTGCTTCTCCGATGGGGGTCATATACTCCCACCCTCCGAATCCGGAGAAGCCCACGGGCAGGCAGCCGCAAGCCATGGCCTCCAAAGGGGGCAGAGGGCAGCCTTCTGGAAAGCCGGTGGACAGGAAAATATGATTGTGGGCCAATAGCTTGGAGACTTCTGGGTGGGATCGGCCTTGAATGTCGGTCCAAATCATATGATCCGCGGTAGAAAATTCCGGATTTCGGGCGGCAAACAAGTCCCGGATCAGTTCAGCCAGGGCTTTGTTCTTACGTGACATGAAGGCCACTCGCAGTGGACCGTCCGGTTTCCGCTCCGGAGAATAAAACAGGGATCGATCGATGCCAGGCCGCACCACCAAGCTTGACCGACCCAAGGCTTGCTTAATGAACCAAGCCACCGGGCGGGAAACGGCCAGAAGGGAGACGGGCAGATCTTTCCAGGACACGCC
Source organism: Desulfonatronum thiodismutans (assembly GCF_000717475.1). NCBI lineage: Bacteria > Pseudomonadati > Thermodesulfobacteriota > Desulfovibrionia > Desulfovibrionales > Desulfonatronaceae > Desulfonatronum > Desulfonatronum thiodismutans. Next base: position 22,708 of record NZ_JPIK01000001.1, on the reverse strand, counting down.
TTGAGGCAGGCTGGAAAAAAGATACGCCCAGTTCTGAACGTAAACCACGCACTTCGCCCCAGCCCGCAAACCTGGCGTAAGGGCGTTGGCCCACCCCTCGGGAACCAGCCAGACATCATCGCCACTTAGTTGAAGTTGGTCCCATTCCATCACCGGAACCCGGAACCTCTCCGGCAAGGTAGGGCGTCCTCCTTCCCTGCGCACCACCCGTACCGGAAAATCGCTTTGCTCCAAGTGCTCCGCTACTTGCAGCAGAACCGCCAACCCGCCGCTTATCTTGGCCATGGGCGGGAGAAAGACGTATGTCGTGAAGTTGGAAGAGGGCATGAAGGAAGTGAGGTTGGCTTGCCGTTGAGACGGATTCCAATCGGTTCCGGGCGATCATCCCGAGTTGTGGAGCTTTGGGCTTTCGTGCCCGTGGCCTTACTCAGGCAGTGGCATACGCGACATTCCTGGCCAGCCGTCCGGGATCGTCAAGATTATCAACCAAGAAAACGGCAAGAACCGCCCTGAATCCGTCACTGAGCGGTTCAGTTTCCGGGTACCGGAACGCTGGTGAGCAGGTATTTCAGGTCTTCGTCCGTGAAGTAGAAGCCGAGTCCGGCGTAGAAGGAGCGGCGGTCCGATCGGATGAAGTCGTCCATGCCCAGGCTGGCGTAAAAGTTGCGCAGGAAATAAAGTTTGGCTCCGGCCTTGAGGTGCGGGTTGTCGTCCGGATCAAAGTCAAAGGCTTCGAAAAGCAGTTGGACCCGGTCGTCCCAGAGATAGTATTCCAGACCCACGCCGCCGGTGCTCTCGATCAGGCCGCCGCGCAGCACCAAGTTGTCCCAGCGTTTGGCAAGTTGGGCCGAAAAGGTGATCTTGCTCTGGCGGTATTTGTCTTCGATTTCCCGGATCGTGGTCCGCTCCCCGTTCACCCAACGTTCGGTGAAGGTCTCGGTCTTTTCCCGGCGGCCGCGAGGATTGTCCACCACGGAAAGCAGGTAGTACTTGTCCTCCGCCGGTTGCAGGCGCAGGGTCAGGGCGGATTTTGTCTCGCCGTGGCGAGCCAGGTACTCGCTGGTGAAGTCCACGGAGGTCCGGAACTGGTCCTGCTTGGTGAGGATTCTGTTCAGGCCTTCCAGGGCCTTGTCCAGTTCCTGGGCCGTGGTGTCTTCGTTGATCAGCTTGCCCAGGGTGCCTTGGCCTTCGTCGATTTTTCGAGAGACGCTTTCCAGGGAAGCAACTGTTTCCCGCAGGTCGTGACCCATTTCCGGATCGTTGATCAGCTTGGCCAGTGGGCCTTCGCCGGACTCCAGGCGGGCCAGCACTCCTCCGGCCTGCTCCAGGGTGGTCTTGAGTTGGCCGGAGGCGACTTCCAGGTTGGCAACGATCCGGTCGATGCCTTCCTTGTTTGTCCCGGCGATGTCCCGTAGGTCCGTGGAAAAATCGCGGAAATTACGGACTATGAATTCAACGCTTTCCGCGTTGGCCTGGACCATCTCGTTCAGGCCCGTGGCGGCGTCGCGCAGGCTTTGGAAGGCTAAACGCAGGTCCTGCTCACCCTGTTCTCCGCCGAAGACGCTAGCCGCGCTACGGGCAACGACGCGGATATCGTCGGCGATTTCACCGACCTTGGTGAACAACTGGTCCAGGTCCGCCGGGGTGTCGCCCCGGGCGATCCGCTCCCCGGTTTCGACACGGGGAAACGGATCGCTGCCGGGCGAAATCTCGATGAATTTGTCGCCCAGCACTCCTCGGGTGCGGATAGTGGCCACGGCATCGGAGCGGATCTGGACGTTGGGCAACAACTGGAGGGTTACCCGTGCTCGGTTCTCATCCAGGGTGATGGCTTGGACAAGACCGACCTCAATCCCGGCGATTTCCACCGGCGAATTGGTTTTTAAACCGGAGACGTTGTCGAAAAAGACGTCCACCTCGTAGCTGTCCCTGGGCACGAACACGCCGGTGCCCACCTTCAGGGTCATGTAGGCCAAGGCCGCGAGGGCGATCAGGACAAAGACGCCTACCTTGATTTCTGCTCCGGATCTCACGATCTCTGCTCCATGGAAGATAATTAAACGACTTTGATCGGCCCTTGGGCCCGACCGTGGATGAACTGCTGGACCACTTCGTCGTCCCAGTCCCGGATCTGGTCCGGCGTGCCCTGGGCGATGATTCGTCCGTCGAAGAGCATGAACAGCTTGTGTCCGGTGCTCATGGCCGCCGGGATGTCGTGGCTGATGACCACGCAGGTGGCCTTGAACTCGGATTGGGTACGCACTATCAGTTCATTGATAGCCGCTGCCATGACCGGGTCCAGTCCGGATGTCGGCTCATCGAAGAGAACGATTTTCGGATCCAGGGCCAGGGCCCGGGCCAGGCCGACCCGCTTGCGCATCCCGCCGGAAAGTTCCGACGGGAGCTTGTGTCCCTTGTCCTTCAGACCCACGGCGGTCAGCTTGTCCGCCACAATGTCCAGGATTTCCCGGCGGCTTTTACTGGTGTGCTCCAAAAGCGGAAACGCAACGTTATCCTCCACGTTCATGGAGTCGAACAAGGCTGATTCCTGGAAGAGCATGCCGAATTTGCGGCGGATCGGGGCCATCTTCCGTTCGCTCATTCGGGCGATGTCCTGGTCGTCGATGATCACCTGGCCCTGGTCCGGGCGCATCAGGCCGATGATGTGCTTGAGCAAAACGCTTTTGCCGCCGCCGCTGCGACCGATGATCACGCTGACCGAGTCCTTGGGCACGGCCAGGTCCAGGCCGCGCAGGACGTGCTCCTTGCCGAAGCTCTTATGAACTTGGCGCAGTTCGATGATCGGTTCAGCGGTCATGTCGGTTTGTCGCCATGCTACATCATGAGGGCGGTGAGCACGTAGTCGAAGGTCAGAATCAACACGGAGGAGAGGACCACGGCCTGGGTGGTGGCCCGGCCCACACCCTCGGCGCCGCCTCTGGTGTAAAAGCCTTTGTAGCATCCCACCAAGGTGAGAATCAAACCGAAGCAGGCCGCCTTGATCAACCCGTTGTAAATGTCGCTGAGTTCCACGAATTCGTATATTTTGTTCATGAAGATCCCCCCGTGGATGCCCAGCATTTTGACCCCGACGAGATATCCGCCCAGCACGCCGATGAAGTCGGACAGGGCGGTGAGCAAGGGGACCATGATCACCCCGGCTATTATCCGCGGCAGAACCAGATACTGGACCGGATTGATGGCCATCACGGACAAGGCGTCCACCTGCTCCGTGACGCGCATCGTGCCGATCTCCGCGGCAATGGCCGACCCGGCCCGTCCGGTGACCATCAAGGCAGTGATCACCGGCCCCAATTCACGGGTCATGGACAGGGCCACGGTGGCCCCGACCAGTGTCTCGGCGGAAAACATCCGGAAGGCGTAGTAGGTTTGCAGGGCCAGGACCATGCCGGTGAACAGCGAGGTCAGGGCGACCACGAACACTGAATTCACGCCAATGAATTCCATCTGCTTGAAAAAAAGTCGCCAGCGCCAGGGCGGACGGAACAGCCAGCCCAAGGCCTCCAGCAAGAGCAGCATTATCCGGCCGGTTTCCCGGGAAACGTTCAGGGCGACGGTGCCGAGGGAGGAAAGGAGTTGGGTCATGGGAGGGCAATATTCAGAATTCAGAACACAGGAGTCGGAAGGTTGAAGGTGGAAGACGGAGTAGGGCGATCGGTTTCAGCATTCTGGATTCCGACTCCTGTATTCCGACTTCTTTCTTTTTCATTTTCTCCACCAGGATGGGTCCGGACCGGTGAACCACCAGTCCGTGTGGTCCGTACGCAGGATGACCTCGGCCAAGTCCTTGGCCGCGTCGGTGCGCAGCCGCGGTACGGCGCAGTCGATCCATTTGGCGGCGTAAGGATTGCCCAGGTCCTGTTCCTGCTTCAGATTCAGGATGAGGTCAAGCTGGTCCGCGTCGTGAACCAGCTGGGCCTCCAGGGTGTTTTCGCCTTCCAGTTCGTGCCACCATTGGATCACTTCGTCCAGGCCTGTCCCTTCGAGGGCGTGTTCCAGAGCCAGCAGGGCGTTGCGGCTGTTGTATATTCGATTGACGTAGTTGAAGTCGCCGATTCGGGTTTCGTGAAGGTCGTGGAACAGGGCCATACCCATGGTTCGCCCCATGTCCGCCCCGGTCAGCGAGGCCAGGACATAGGCGATGACCGTGGTCCGGAAGGAGTGCTCGGCGACGTTTTCCTGGCCGGAGCCCAAAAACTGGTAGCCTGTGCGGGGCGTCTTTCGTAACATGCCGACTTCAAATAAGAAATTTGTCAGTCGTTGGTTTCGGGCACCGTCTGGAAGAGAGGCGTCGGAAGAAGTCGCACCTTGGGCGGCGTGGTTGTCGAAATCTGATGTAATGCGCGTCATGGGTGGTTTTGAAGATCTGTGCGGCGGCAAGTTTCCTCGGCTATCCGTCCAAAGATAAAAGACCTATAGTCGTCCAAGAATGGGTCGCTGGTCAAGCTCGGCGCGACAAGTGTTTTTTCAAGACGGTTGCCAGTTCGGGGGATGGATTGTATGGCTATTCAAAACAAAACGGTGGTGCAATATGACACATGATTCGCAAAAAGGCCTGCATCCCTTGATTCGCGGCGCGATTATCGGGGGCTCCATCGGCTTGATGGCGGTGTGGTTCGGATACGACATGGGCCGGGCTTTTTTTCTTGGGGTTATCTGTGGCGGGTTGGGCGCGTACACGGCCCAGCGCATTCAGGAAAAACGGCGCAAGAAGTGAACAAACCGGCTTCTTGTGGCTTTGTCACGGAGGATCGTCATGTCCGCTGAACATGCCGAAATGAGCGTTTTTCAGGCCCTGCTGGGGCGGCGCAGCGTGCGAAAATTTACGGATCGGCCCGTGGATGTCAAGGATCTTCGACGGATTCTGGAGGCCGGACGCTGGGCGCCCAGCGGGTTGAACAACCAGCCCTGGCGCTTTTTGGTCGTCCGAGCCGGAGATCCCCGGCAAGCGGCGTTGGCCGGATTGACGAAGTACGGCCACATCGTCCGCGAGGCCCAAGCCTTGATCGTCGTATTCCTGTACAAGCCTGCCATGTATCATGAAGGCAAGGATAATCAGGCAGCCGGGGCCTGTATTCAGAACCTGCTCCTGGCCGTTCACGGTCTGGGGCTGGGCGGGGTCTGGCTGGGCGAAATCATCAATCAGGAAGATCAAGTCATGGAGGCGCTCCAACTAGGCACCGAGGAGTACCGGCTGATGGCCGTGATCGCCCTGGGCCATCCGGCTCAGCCGTCCTCGCGGCTTGACGCCGCCGCTGGCTCCTCGCGGCGTCCCTTGGAAGAACTTCTTTTGGAGGCTTTGTAAATGACTTCAGTGCATACCTTTCCCCTGGGTCCCCTGCAAACCAACTGCTACCTCGTGATCAACGGCAATGAGGCCCTGGTCGTCGATCCGGGCGGGGCCCCGGACGCGGTTCTGAATTTCGCGGCGTCCAAGAATTTGCAGATCCGGCTGATTCTGAACACCCATCTCCATTTCGACCATCTCTACGGGAACCAGGCGCTGCACTTGGCCACCAAAGCTCCCATTCGCGTCCCTGAAAAGGACATCCCTTTACTGGCCAGCGGAATAGGCGGCGGCAACTACATGGGGATGCCCAAGGTGGAGACCTTTGCGTACGAGCCCATCAACGAGGGAGAGTTGTCCCTGATCGGGCTGGAATGCAAGGTGTTGGCCACTCCCGGGCATAGCCCGGGCAGCCTGTCCTTTTATTTCCCGGAACTGGGCGCGGTGTTCGTGGGCGACGTGCTTTTCGCCGGGTCCATCGGACGGACGGATTTTTTCGGTGGCGACCTGGAGACGTTGCTTGGCGCGGTCCGCTCCCGGCTGTTCACCTTGCCGCCGGAGACGGCGGTTTATCCCGGGCACGGTCCAGCCACGAGCATCCAGGAAGAACAGCGAACCAACCCGTTTTTTGAGGAGTAGCCTTCATGGCCAATGGAGAAAGGGAGGCGGTTCATCCCGTCGACTCCATGGAGGAGATCGCGCCCTACGCCGTTGGCGACTTTACCTCCCCGGCGATTTTTTCATGCAGTCCGCGCAGCGGAGGCAACAGCGACAACGCCGCGGAGTTTTTTCGGGAGGGGGTGCGTCAGGCCGGTGGGCGCGGGCAATTGTTTTATCTTAGGGACTACACAGTTCATCCTTGTCTGGGCTGCATCCGCTGCGAACAGGATCCGCGGGGAGAGTGCTTTCTGACCGCCAGGGATCAAAGTTCGCCCCTGTTCCAGGCTTTGCTGGCCGCGCCGATGCTCTTCATCGCCGCGCCCATCTACTTCTACCACCTGCCCTCTCAGTTCAAGGCCTGGATTGATCGCAGCCAATCTTACTATCTACGCTGGGAACGGGGGGATCCGCTGCTTAAGAAGCTTCCTTCACGTCCGGCGGTGGTCAACCTGGTGGCCGGTCGGCGTCAGGGAGAACGATTGTTCGAAGGGGCGTTGCTGACGCTGAAATATTTTCTCACCACCTTCAATTTCACCATTCAGGAACACCATGCCTTTCGCGGCATTGATGCATCCGAGGATTTACGCATGCATCCCCAGGCTGGAGAGGAATTGGTTGCCGCGGGTCGGGAAGCATGGACGAATTTAGTCAAAAAGAATCGGGCCTGAGTCCGCTTCGGCATGTCGTGAGCCTGTGTCGTGACGTTGCCGCGGGCTTTTTCCGATCCGGCTTTCCAGCGCTGAAGCGGCGGTGTCCGGTTTGCGGAGTTCTTGCGGACGTGGATGCTCCAGGAGGGAGCGGAGCTTGCGGCGACGATTCGAGTGATGGGCTCGGTACATGCGCCGTCTGCCGAGCGGAACTCCCGCAACGGACCGGGGGATTTTGTCTTCGTTGCGGTCTGATCTTTCGTGTTTCTTCGGGGCCCGCGACGATTTGCCTGGATTGCCGGGTCACCCCGCCGCCCTGGGAGGATGCCTTTTTTTATGGGGCGTACGAAGGACGCCTCAAGGCTCTGGTGTTGCGTTTCAAGTTTCAGGCCCAGCTTGGGCTGGGCGAGGTGTTGCATGGCTTGCTTCGCCGCTCGCTGGAATATCGCGACGTCTCCGGCCATGACCTGATCGTTCCCGTACCGTTGCACCCTCGACGACTGCGAAGGCGTGGATTCAATCAGAGCCTGGAATTGGCCCGTGGCTTAGCCCGCGGTAAGTTCGGAGGCCGGTACGGACGGTTGGAACCCCAGGTCTTGGTTCGGGTGCGCGATACGCCGCCCCAGCATACCCTGCCCAGGGCCGTACGCATGCGCAACCTAGCCGGGGCTTTTCAGGGCGATCCATACCTGGCCCGGGGCCGATCCGTGCTGTTGGTGGACGACATCCTGACCACCGGAGCCACGGTCCGAGCCGCGACCAAAGAGTTGAAGCGGTGTGGAGCGACGCGCGTCGACCTGATTGTTCTAGCCAGAGCCTGAGTCGAGGTCTCTATGGAGGTGTTTCTGGAGGCTTGTCATGGCGTCCGGGGTGAAGAAAATCTTGTGAACATCGAAAAAAGCCCTTGACGATGCGAAAGTGTTTCGCATATGAGGGCTGTTTCTGCATTTGGGAGGCCGATAATGAAATATGCAATCGTGGAGTCAGGCGGGAAACAATACCGCATGGAAGAGGGAGCGAGCCTCAAGGTCGACAGAATTCACGCCGAACCCGGCGCGGAAGTCTTCCTGGACAAGGTTTTGCTTGTTGGCGACGGCGATGAAGCCGCCGCCGGACAACCGTACGTGCCGGAAGCCAAGGTGGCCTGTGAGGTCCTGGAGCACGGGCGGGACAAGAAAATCATCGTGTTTCGGTTCTGGCGACGCAAGGATTCCCGCAAAAAACAGGGGCATCGTCAGGAATTCACCCGAATCATGGTCAAATCTATTCAGGCCTAGTCAGAGAGGAGCATCATGGCACATAAAAAGGCTGGAGGAAGCTCCAGAAACGGTCGCGACAGCGCGGGTCAGCGTCGAGGTGTGAAACGCTTCGGCGGCCAGCAGGTATTGGCCGGCAATATCCTCGTCCGCCAGTTGGGGACCAAATTTCATCCCGGTAAGAACGTCGGCATGGGGCGGGATTACACCCTGTTTGCGTTGACCGACGGCGTGGTTCAGTTCGAGCGCTACACCCGGCAACGCAAGGTCAAGACCAGGATCAACATCGTTCCCGCGAGTTAGGCCGAGCGATTCCTTCGGGCATCGTGCGATTATCCGGCATGGTGCGGTAAGGTTTTCAAAAGTGCGGACTCCGGAGTCCGCACTTTTTTTTTCTCCCTGCTTTTCTTTTGTGCCGGGGTTTGCTATTTTCCTTTAAAAAATCCTTGAGTGGGATTGTTTTCTCTCCCTCGCTCATCTTCAATCATCGAGAAAGTTCCATGGCTCTGAGCACACCAAGCACCTTGAATCTGCGGCAGTCGCCGCCGATCAGCGCCAAGGAGTTCGCTGAACTGCGCCAATATATCTATGATCTTGCCGGTATCGACATCCCGGAGCGGCGCAAATATCTCCTCGAAAATCGTCTTGGCCCGCGGCTTTCGGAACTGGGTCTGCGCAGTTACGGCGAATATACGATGCTCCTGCGGCGCGGGCCGAATAAGGACGAGGAGCTGAAATACTTTTTTTCCAAGATTACCACCAATGAAACCAGCTTTTATCGGGATCTCAAGCAACTGGACGTCTTTGAAAAGCATGTGCTCAAGGAAGTGCTGGAGGAGCGTAGCAAGTCAGACGGGAAGGATTTGCACATTTGGTCCGCCGGTTGCTCCTCCGGCGAAGAGCCCTATACCCTGGGAATCATGCTGCACGAGGCCCTGCGCATGTCCATCATCGGGTGGAAGATACGGATTACGGCCAATGACCTTTCCCCGGACATGATCGCCAGGGCCAGGGACGGCTTGTACGGCGAGCACGCCTTGCGGACCACGCCAAAGGACATCGTCGACCGGTATTTCTCCAAAGAGCCCAGCGGTTATAGAGTCCACCCCAAGGTGAAAAAGCTCGTCTCTCTGGGGCTGATCAATCTGAACGACAAGTTGGCCGTGAAGCGCGTGCCGCGGTCGCACATCATTTTCTGTCGCAACGTGATCATCTATTTTGACGACGACATGAAGCAAAAAGTCATCGCCGGTTTTTACGACAATTTGCTGCCAGGGGGATACCTTGTGCTTGGCCACTCCGAAACCATTCACAAGCATTCTCGCGCCTTCAAGCCCCTGATCAAGCCCGGGGGAATCGTGTACAGAAAGGAAGCGTGATGCGATTCGCTCGGATTTCTTACCGCAACGGAGGTTGGCTGTGATCAGAGTCTGCACGGAATATCTCCTTCCCGGCATGATATTGGCGAAAAAAGTTCCGGGGGTGGACGGGGGTATCCTTCTGGAGTCCGGCACATTGCTCGGTGATGAGCAGATTGGCCTGCTCAAGAAAATCGGCCTCTCCGCCGCGTACGTACGTTTGCCCGTGAACATGAACTTCGAGGCCGAGGTCGTGCGTCAGGCGGAGCGTCATGTTCGAAATTTTTTCATATATGTCGATCCGGATCATGAAGCGCTGAAAAGCCTTTTTTCCATCGCCGTGAAACGTACGGCCGCTGCCGTGGCGAGCGGGTGGGAGATGCCTTGTGAAAGTGCGCTGCGGGCCAAGAACGTGGAGCACCTTTCCGACGAGTTCATCAAGGATGTGGGCAACGCCGCGCAAATCGTCCGCCATGAGGTCGGTCTGGCCTCGTTTCCAGATATCTATTTCAAGATTCGGGAAGTCCTGGACAATCCCAAAAGTTCGGCTCGGGACATCGCCGACGTGGTGAACACGGACGTAGGATTTTCAGCCAAGCTGCTCAAGCTGGTGAATAGTCCTTTTTTCGGGTTCACCGCCACCGTTGATTCCGTTTCCCGTGCGGTCTCCCTGGTCGGGGCTCAGGAAATTTCCACCCTGGCCTTGGGCATCTCGACCATCAACTATTTCAAGAACATTCCCCCTGAGTTGATGGACATGCGTACGTTTTGGCGACACTCCCTGCGTTGCGCCGTGTTCGCCAAACTGATCGCGGCCAAATTGAAGCTGCCTTCCGAGCGCCATTTCACCGCCGGGTTGCTGCACGATGTCGGTCGGTTGATCATTTTCAAAAACATGGCCTACGCGTCGGTTGAAGCGTTGCTTCTGGCTCGAAGCGACATGGTTCCCCTGGTGGAGGCCGAAAACACCGTTTTGGACTATAACCATGCCGACGTGGGGGGGGTGTTGCTGGCCGAGTGGGGTTTTCCAAAAGCCTTGAAGGATCTCATCCGCCACCATCATGCCCCGGACGTGGCCGCATCCAGGAAAGAGGCCGCGATTATTCAGCTCGCTGACATCATGGCCAATGTCGCGGAAATATCCTCCGGCGGTTTCTATGCATTGCCCGGAATGACGCAGGAAGATTGGAACCTCCTGGAGCTGGACGCGCACTTTTTGTCCAAGCTGATGGACATGCATGACGCCCACTTCGAGGAAATCACGGCCGTGCTGCTTTAGTCGGCCGCCATTCCCCCTTTTGCGCTCATGGCTGTTCGCTTCGATGTCGGCATCATCAATCCGTTCCTGGACGCTGTTGTCGGCGTTTTGGGCATGATGGCCTCGGTGAAGGCCCAACCCGGCAAACCGTACATCAATCGCAAGCGATCCGCCGTGGGCGACGTCACCGGGACCATTGCCATTTCCGGGTCCGCCGACGGGGTGATGTCGTTGACCCTGGAAGAGGCGGTGATTTTGAAGGTCGTCAACAACATGCTCGCCGAGAACTATACGGAGATCAACGATGAAATCGCGGACGCCGTGGGCGAGTTGACGAACATGATCGCCGGACAGGCTCGTCAGGACTTGGTCAAGGAAGGCATGACCCTCAAAGCCTCCACTCCCACGGTGATCATCGGCAAGGGACACAAGATCAGCCACATCACCTCATCCCCGATCCTGTCCATTCCCTTTACCACTAGCGAAGGCTCGTTAGTGGTGGAGGTTTCCTTTGACTCCGCGGAGCCCGAAACCGCCTGACTTCCCTCGTCTCAACTCACGCGCCACGTATAGCTGGGCACGTCTGAATCAAACCGCCGTGCTGACCATCAAATGTTCCGGCTGCAAAGCCAAGCTGTGGAAGTACAAAAAGATCGGGCCGGGCAAGGTGCTGCGTTGCCATAAAACCCGGATCAGCAAGCGGTTCGAGGTCCAAGAGCGGGACGGAAAGCTGACCTGTCCGTGCGGCCGGGAGATCGCGGCGGACATGGGCCGCTTTTATAAGATGCATCCGGATGCGTTCACCCACACCGGAACAAAAGATACGGCCTAAAGACACGTCCAGGCATTCGTCTTTCCATATGCTGTCACGCTTTTTTTTACGCAACCCCGCTACCCGCGCCTATTACGATCAGTTTGTCTCCAGGCCTGACTATTCGATCTGGAAGTGGCTGCACGGGTATGTTTACGGTCGTTGGCCAGAGCTGTACATCGCCTTGGGCACCGGGCGACATCCGTTGGCTCGGGCACTCAGGCCTTTGAGCTTGCTGTTTCGAACGCCCAAACCCGCGGCTGGTCAACCTGGGCCACCGAGTTCTGGGCGCAGGACTTTTGCCGACACCTATCATGGCAAGGTGCTCCTCCTGGACCATGCCCGAAAACTGGTGACGGTGAACCGGGACATCGACCTCGGCGATCTGGAGCAGGTCGTCCCGTATGCCGCGGCTCGGGAAATCGTGTTGCGGCATCCGAACCATATCCTGGCTCTGGACTGCCCGTGTCGGGCCTCCAGCCCCAATCCCTGCGTCCCGGTGGGCGTATGCCTGATCGTGGGAGAGCCCTTTGCCGGGTTCATCGCCGCGCACCATCCGGATAAAAGCCGGTGGATCACCCAGGATGAAGCCCAGGAGATCCTCAAGGCGGAACACGACCGGGGCCACGTCCACCATGCCTTTTTCAAGGACGTGATGCTCGGCAGGTTTTACGCCATCTGCAACTGCTGCTCCTGTTGTTGCGGTGCCCTGCGGGCCCACCGGGGCGGGACGCCCATGCTGGCCTCGTCCGGGTACGTTTGCGTCATGGACCGAACACTCTGCCTTGATTGCGGATTGTGCGCCAAGCAGTGCCAGTTCCGGGCCATTCAGCGACGGAACAAGGAGTGGGAGGTGAATGCCGTCGCCTGCATGGGCTGCGGGGTCTGCATCCCCAAGTGTCCGCAAGCCGCCCTGAACCTGGTCCGCGCGCCGCATCGCGGCGAACCGTTGGATATTCAAGAAATAATGACCCGTCGCGACCTCTCCTGACGAGAGTCCATGCGACGAAGAACCATCAAGCAAGGTGACTCATGCGATTTGTCGATGAAGCGGAAATAACCGTTCGCTCCGGCCACGGTGGACATGGATGCGTGTCCTTTCGGCGGGAAAAATATATTCCCAGGGGCGGTCCGGATGGCGGGGACGGAGGTCGGGGTGGAGGGGTCATTTTTCGGGCTGAACCCAAGTTACTCTCCTTGTATGACTTTCGACTCAGACGAGTCTATGAGGCCCGCAACGGCCAGCCCGGCTCGGGCCGGGAACGGGCCGGCGCGGACGCCGAGGACCTGATCGTGGATGTTCCGCTGGGGACTCAGCTATTCGAGGTGGGTGAGGACGGAGAGCGCCGTCTGATCGTGGATCTCGCCGTTCCGGGCCAGACCATCGTCCTGGCCAAGGGCGGTCGGGGCGGCAAGGGCAACACCCATTTCAAGTCCGCCACCATGCGCACGCCCCGGTTCTCTCAACCGGGGGAGGACGGGGAGGAAAAGAGGATTCGGCTGGAACTGAAGATCCTGGCCGACGTGGGGATCATCGGGTTGCCCAATGCGGGCAAGTCCACGCTGATCTCCGCCCTGTCCGCGGCCCGTCCGAAGATCGCCCCGTATCCGTTCACCACCCTGTCCCCCAATCTGGGCGTGATGCAGGGCGAGCAGGGCGAACGGCTCGTGCTCGCCGATATTCCCGGACTGGTCAGCGGGGCCCATGAAGGGCGCGGGCTGGGACACAAATTCCTGAAGCACGTGGAGCGGACCCGCTTTCTGCTGCATGTTCTCAGCGTGGAGGAGATCGCCGGGCCCGAATCGTCGGGAGATGGTCAGGAGGGAGAGCCCTGGACCGGTTACACCTTGCTGGACGAGGAATTGGCCGGTTTCGACCCGGCCTTGAGCCGGAAGCGGCAACTGCTGGTGGTGAACAAGATCGACCTCTGGCCCGAGGATCGTCTGGCTTGGTTGCGGAAGCGGGCTGAACGGGATCGGCCCGGATTGATGCTGGTTTCCGCTCTGGAGGGGACGGGGCTGGAGGAACTGGAGAGAAGACTGTGGGCCTTGCTGGATGAGTCGGCTGGAGGGAATGCGTCAGTGACGGAGGAGCAAGTCGATGCGTGATGATCGCTTGCGGGCCCATCGCCTGTTTTTGACCGACCACCTGCGCAAGCAGACGGATTTTTCCAGGACCGCCCAAAATCTGGGGCTCACTCCGCCCCCGGTACAGATACCGGCTCCTCTCGAAGCTCGGAAAGTCACGCTGTCCACTCCTGACCAATGGCCGGACGCAATGGGGCGTACGCCTCTGATCGAAGCCATTGCCCAGAGGGAGAGTCGACGCAGGTATTCCGGCGAGGAATTAAACCTGGTCGAGCTGTCCTTTCTGCTTTGGGCCACCCAGGGAATCCGCAAGATGCTCGGCCAGGGCACGGCCTTGCGCACAGTGCCCTCGGCCGGGGCCCGGCACAGTTTTGAAACGTATCTGTTCATCAATAGAGTTGTGGACTTGGCGCCAGGGCTGTACCGCTACCTGCCCCTGGACCACGCACTGGTCCACGTCCGGGAGGTGCCGGACATGGAGTCCTCGCTGACCCGGGCCGCCTATGGTCAGAAATTCTTAGGCCGCGCCGCGGTCACCTTTGTCTGGGCCTGCATTCCCGAACGCATGGAGTGGCGCTACGGCCTGACCGCCCATCGGGTTATTCTTTTGGACGCGGGCCATGTCTGCCAGAATCTCTATCTGGCCTGCGAGGCCGTGGGGGCCGGAACGTGCGCCGTGGCGGCCTACGACCAGGAAGAAATGGATCATCTGCTGGGCGTGGATGGCGAGGAGGAGTTCGCGGTCTACCTCGCGCCGGTGGGGAAGAAGGGGGCAAGAGGTGAAGAGTGAAGAGCGTGCGCGGGCCGAGACCGCATTTTCAAGGGCGGTGCGGAGTAATGATCGAGCGGTTTAGCAGGCGCTGGACCACCTCGGCCAACGGGAGTCCGACCACGTTGGTGTAGGAGCCCTGAATGCGCTCCACAAGGCATGCGGCCCGCTCCTGAATGCCGTAGGCCCCGGCCTTGTCCATGGGCTCTCCCGTGGCCACGTAGGCGGCTAGAACCTCCGGCCCGAAGTTTTGCATCCACACGGTGGTCCGCACGGCGAAATGTTGCTCATCGGCGTTTTTTGGATCCAGCAGGCAGCAGCCCGTAATCACCACATGCTCCCGCCCGGCCAGCCGTTCCAGCATGGCCAGGGCCTCCCGTGTATCTTCCGGCTTACCCAGTACATCTCCCTTCAGCACCACGATGGTGTCCGCGGCCAGTACCACGGCCTCCTGATGCATTTCAGCCACTTCACGAGCCTTGCCCCTGGCAGCATCCAAAGCAAAGGCCCCGGGGTCAGTTCCGGGAGTGAAGGCAGGTTCGGGAGCCAAGGCCGGGTGGATGGAAAAATCCAGCCCCAGACTGGCGAGAAGTTCCTTTCGCCGTGGTGAGCCGGACGCCAGGACCAGGGGAGTCAGCGTGCGGAACATGGCCTTGAGATCCAAATTGTGGAGGACGGGGTCATTGGGGGGTCGTCAGCAAGGCGTGTCGCAGCGTTTCATCCAGGGTGGGGTGGGCGAAGATCAGGTTTTCGGCCTGGGATCGGCTCCAGCCTTGGGCGACCATGATCGTGGCCGTCGTGACCAGGTGCAGCACGCCGTGGCCCACGGCGCTGACGCCGATCACGGTATCGTCGTGCCAAAGGACTTTGACCAGGCCGTGAGGCGCCGCCGCGGCCTGGGCCACGGGGTTGGCGGCCAGCTGGGCCTTGGATTCGGTGCAGGACAAGCCATTGGCTCGAGTCTCCTCCAGAGTGGGGCCGACCCGGAAAGCCTCCGGATCGCCGTAGATGCAGAACGGGATGGGACCCGGCGCGTAGGGGCCGGAGATCTTTCCGGCGGCGTACCGGGCCGCGAACCGGCCCTGGTCCTCGGCGGCATGAGCCAGCAGGGTCATGCCGTTGCAGTCGCCCACGGCAAAGATATGCTCGCTGAGCATCAGATTCTCGTCCACTTCCAGAGCGTTTTTCTTCCTGGCTGGGAGAATCGTTTCCAGTCCCGGAAAGTGGGTGTTGGGCTTTCTGCCCACGGCCACCAGCACTTTGGATGCCGTCACTTCCTCTTCCGCACCGAGACGGACGCGGATTCCTTCCGCCGTTCGTTCCAGCGCACAGACGGTCGCGTTTGCCCGCACGGTCACGCCCTGGCGCTTGAGCATGGAGGCCAGTTGGGCGCAGATTTCCGGATCTTCGGTGGGGGCGATGCGCTCGGCGGCTTCGATCAGCGTCACGGACGAACCCATGCGCTGGAAAAACTGGGCCATTTCCAGGCCGATGGCCCCGGCCCCGATCACGATCAGGGACACCGGGACGGTCGAGAGGTCCAGGGCGTGGTCCGAACTGAGCACGGCCTCGCCGTCCGGGGTCAGGAGTTCCGGCCAGGATGGAGCCGAGCCCAGGGCCAGGATCAGGCGGTGAAAGTCGACCCGGGTTTGCGTATCGTCCGTCGTTCGCACCAAGACCTGGGTCGGCCCGCTCAGTTCCGCTTCCCCGGAGATCAACCGTATTCCCGCCGTTTCCAGCGTTTTGGTCATGGCCTGGCGCGTGGCCGCGAGCAGGGACGTCTTGCGCTTTTGCAGGGCGGCCATGTCCGCGGTGAAGCTCCCCTGGCCCAGGCGCAGCCTGGACTGAGCCGCTATGGCGGGAATGGGGGCCGTGGCTCCGAGGAAGAGCTTGGTGGGGATGCAGCCCCGGTTCAGGCAGGTACCTCCGAGCAGGTTCCGTTCCACCAGCGCGGTGGACCTGCCCAGGGCCGCGGCTTCCAGGGCTGCGGCATAGCCCGCCGGACCAGCCCCGATCACCAGGATGTCATATGTTTCCGTCATAAGTGACTCTCCGCGTTCGTGACCCCAGGGCAAATCTGCTCACATCAAAATCCAAATCGCGATCGAAATCGGAATCGAAATCGGAATAGAACAATGTAGTGCATCACCCTGTGGTTACGTCGCCTGCCTGGGCATGACGCTCGATTTCGATCACGATTTCGATTTCGATACCGATTTCAGATACCTGGCCGGATCAGACTTGGAAAAAATCCCGATACCAGTCCACGAAGCGCTGAATGCCCACCCGCACCGGAGTGTTCGGGCGGTAGCCCAGGCCGCGCTCCAGGTCCGCGGTGTCGGCCCAGGTGGCCGGGACGTCGCCGGGCTGAAGCGGCAGAAAGTTCTTTTCGGCCTTCTTGCCCAGGGCTTCTTCCAGGGCTTCGATGAACCGGATCAGTTCCACCTGCTGGGAATTGCCGATGTTGTAGACCTTCCAAGGGGCCGGGGATGAGGATGGGTCCGGGGCCGTCCCGTCCCAATCCGGGTTGCCCTGGGGCGCATGGTGGATCACCCGCAGCACGCCCTCGACGATGTCGTCCACATAGGTGAAGTCGCGCCGCATTTGGCCGTGATTGAAGACGTCGATGGGCCGGCCTTCGAGAATGGCCTTGGTGAACAGGAACAGGGCCATGTCCGGACGGCCCCAGGGTCCGTACACGGTGAAGAAGCGCAGTCCCGTGGTGGGCAGGCCGTAGAGATAGCTGTAGGTGTGGGCCATCAGCTCGTTGGACTTCTTGCTGGCCGCGTAGAGGCTGATGGGATGGTCCACGTTGTGGCGGGTGGAAAAGGGCATGGTCTGGTTCAGCCCGTAGACCGAGGAACTGGAGGCGAAGGCGAAGTGCTCCACGGGGTGATGGCGGCAGGCTTCCAGCAGGTTCAGGAACGCCAGGAAGTTGCTTTGCATGTAGGCGTGGGGATTGGTCAGGCTGTAGCGCACCCCGGCCTGGGCCGCGTAGTGCATTACCCGGTCGAACTTCTCTTGAGCAAACAGGTTCATCAGCCCGGTCCCGTCCTCCAGGTTCATGCGCACGAAGCGGTAGCCGGGGTGGATCGTGCTCTGGATCGTCCGGTTCACGGCAATGTCGGCCTCCGCGATCCCCGAGTGGGCCAGTCGTCCGTATTTGACCCGGACGTCGTAATAATCGTTGATATTGTCCAGGCCCACCACCTCGTGCCCCTGCTCCAGCAGGCGCAGGACGGTATGGAAGCCAATGAATCCGGCGGCGCCGGTGATCAGTATTTTCATGAGTATTCTCCAGGGATTCGTTGAGATGGGGCAAGACAGCCGTGTGAACCTATCCGCTCTCGGGTTCGCTGTCATCCCCCGACCAAAGAGGATGGTGGATAAATCCATTCTCATCGAAATCGAAATCGCAATCGAAATCGAAGAATTCCACGCATCATCCCGTGACAAACTCGTCTTCTTGGACATGACGTCCGATTTCGATCACGATTTCGATTTCGATACCGATTCAGACAGCGGGAGGAAAGCGAGTACAAGTCCGCCCGGGAAAGGGTATGGCGGGGGCATTTTTGTTCTCTGTAGAATTTCAATGATTTCATGATTGTAGGTTGCAGGGTGTTCATGAGGACTCCCCAGGGAAGGGCGACACCCATCGAAATCGAAATCGCTATCGAAATCGGAAAGTTGCCAGAAATCGATTTCGATTACGATTTCGATATCGATACAGAGCTACCGCAGTTCGAGAACAAAAAGGCCCTGAGGGTATGGCGGGGGGGGCTTGCCATGGGGCCGAGGGATGGGTATTTGCCCTGCGCATTATGAGTAAAGATTTGATCATCGTTGAGTCGCCGGCCAAGGTTAAAACCATCAAGAAGTTTCTTGGACCGGATTATGAGGTCAGCGCCTCGGTGGGTCACGTTCGCGACCTGCCGAAAAAGGTGCTGGGAGTGGATGAAACGGGCGATTTTGCCCCGGAATACGAGGTGATTCCCGGCAAGCTGAAGGTCGTGGCCCAGCTCAAGAAACTGGCGGCCCAGGCGGACCAGATTTATCTCGCCCCGGACCCGGACCGGGAAGGCGAGGCCATCGCCTGGCACGTGGCCGAACTGATCAAGGACGCCAATCCGCGGATCAAGCGGATCCAGTTCAATGAGATCACGGCCAGGGCCGTGCGCGAGGCCCTGGAGCATCCCAGGACCCTGAACCTGGATCTGTTCAACGCCCAGCAGGCCAGGCGGGTGCTGGACCGGCTGGTGGGCTACAAGCTTTCGCCGCTGCTCTGGCAGAAGGTCAAGCGCGGCATCTCCGCGGGCCGGGTCCAATCCGTGGCCTTGCGCCTGATCGTGGACCGGGAGCGGGAGCGTCAGGTTTTCGAGCCCAAGGAATACTGGGTCTTCAAGGTCAAACTGGCGGACAAGAGCGCCGCGGTGATCGAGGCCGACCTGTGGAAGGTGAGCGGCAAAAAGCCGGACATCGGCTCCGCGGACCAGGCCGGAGAGCTGGAGGCCGCGGTTTCCAAAGCGCCCTTCGTGGTGGAGGCCGTGGATGAAAAGGAACGGCAGCGTCAGTCCGGCCCGCCCTTCATCACCTCCACCCTGCAACAGGAAGCCAGCCGCCGCTTTTCCTATCCGGCCAAACGGACCATGTCCCTGGCCCAGCGCCTGTACGAGGGCGTGGAGCTGGGGGATCGGGGCATCCAGGCCCTGATCACCTACATGCGGACCGACTCGGTGCGCACCTCGCCGGATGCGATCAAGGACGTGCGCAAGCTGATCCTGGAATCCTACGGACCGGATTATTGCCCGGAAAAGGAACGCTATTTCAAGTCCCGCAAATCCGCCCAGGAAGCCCACGAAGCCATCCGGCCCGTGGACGTGACCCTGACCCCGGAAATGCTCCAGGCCTATCTGCCCCGGGACATGTACCAGCTCTACAAGCTGATCTGGACCCGCTTCGTGGCCTCGCAGATGAGCCCGGCCCGGTTCTGGGACACCACCATCACCGTGGCCGCGGCCCACACCCAGTGGCGGGCCAAGGGCGAGCGGCTGATTTTTCCCGGCTATCTCAAGGTCTACGGCGGAGGGGAGGCGGATAAGAACCAGGAACTGCCCACCTTGACCCCGAAGCAGGAACTGCGGCTTCAGGAACTGCTCAAGGAACAGAAGTTCACTCAGCCGTCGCCGCGCTACAGCGAGGCCTCGTTGATCCGGGAGCTGGAAGAAAAGGGCATCGGCCGGCCCTCCACCTATGCCCAGATCATCTCCACCCTGCTGGACCGGGAGTACGTCACCCAGGAAGAGCGCCACTTCGTGCCCCTGGAACTGGGCTACGTGGTCACGGATCAACTGACCGCGCATTTCACCCGGCTGATGGACGTGGATTTCACGGCCCAGATGGAGGAATCCCTGGACCAGGTGGCCGAGGGCGGCCAGGATTGGGTGGAGCTGATGCGCAGGTTCACGGGCGAGTTTTATCCCGTCCTGGACAAGGCCAAAAAGGACATGGCCGCGGTGAAGGGCGGGATCGACGCCGGAATGCCCTGCCCGGAATGCGCCAAGCCCCTGGTGATCAAGTTCGGCAAGGCCGGAGCCTTTCTGGCCTGCTCCGGGTATCCGGACTGCTCGTTCACCGGCAACTTCACCCGGGACGAGTCCGGAAAGATCAAGACCATCGAGAAGCTGCCCAAGGAAGAGGCGGTCAAGGTCGGCACCTGCCCGGACTGCGGCGGGGACGTGGTCCTGAAAAAGGCCCGCACCGGCAGCCGGTTCTACGCCTGCGGCTCCTACCCCAAGTGCAAGTACACCAAATCCTACTCCACCGGGGTGCCCTGCCCGGCTGATGGCTGCACCGGCGACCTGGTGGAGCGCAGCTCGCGCTTCGGCAAGATGTTCTTCTCGTGCAGCCGCTACCCGGACTGCACCACGGCCATGCCCGCCCCCCCGGTGGCCCAGCCCTGCCCCAAGTGCGACTTCCCCATCATGCTCCGCCGCCACACGGAAAAGCGCGGCAACTACCTGTCCTGCCCGGTCAAGGAGTGCCGCCACTTCATCCCGGTGGCCGAGGACTTCGAGGAAACCGAAGGCCCGCTTCCGGACTTCTCCGAACCCACGCCCAAGAAGGCCGCGACCAAGGCTGCCGACAAAGCCGCCTCAAAAGCTGCTTCAAAAACTCCCTCGGATTCAACCAAACCGGCTCCGAAACGAACGGCAACCAAGAAAGCCACGACAAAAAAGCCCGCGGCCAAGAAATCCACCCGGGCCAAGAAGGCCGAGTAAATAGGGGCGCTTCAGAAGGCAGATACTGATGCACGCTAAGGAGGCGAGCAAGAATAAGCTGAACAGAAGTTGCCAGATTCCCAACCAATATTCACGTTGTCTGATGCATGGCGAGGTGTTATTGTCCCAGCTATTATAGTTCCAGCTATAACAGTCGGAGCTGTAATTTCGTGAATCCTGGCCATGAGCCCCAACCAGAGGCGTGGAGCAGGCAACCCGCCTGCCCTTTGGGAGGTCGCCGCCAACTTCCTGGCCAACTACCTCCCGGACAAGGTTTTGAAGCATATCCGCCTGGATACGCTGACCATTAACAAAGACAGCTTCGTAGGCAGGAGCCAGGCTGACCAACCACGCTATGCCCCAGGAATCCCACGACCATAACTTCAAAAACGTCTTCCTGGACTTCCCGCGTGAGTCTCTGGAACTTTTCTACCCTCAAGCTCTGGAACAGTACGGCGAGCTACAGGAGATTACCTTTGTCCGCCAGGAACCGCGCAAACATCGCTTATCTGACTCCGGCTTGGCCCTGGACATGCCGATCCTGTTCCGGTTTGCTCGTGGAGCCTTGCTGCTCTGGTTGGTGGAGTTCCAGGAGGACAAGGAGAAGTTCTCCATCTACAGGCTGCTGCGCTACGCCACGGACCTGATGGAAGCCCACCCGGACGCCGTGGTTATTCCCACGGTTCTCTTCACTGACCGGAAAGCCTGGCGCAAAGACGTACCCCGCAAGCTGGAGAGCATTTTCGCCGGAACAACTTTTCTCCACTTTGAGTACGTCCATCTGAAACTGTTTGCCCTTCACGCCAAAGATTACTACAGTGTGAACAACCCGGTGGCCAAAATCCTCATGCCCAAAATGCAATACCCGCCATCTGAACGACTCGAAGTCTTGCGCCACGCCTACCTGGGCCTCTATCAACTGGCATCACGGTTGCTTTTTGAAAAATATACAGAATTTATTGACGTTTACGCCCAGGTACAGCCGGAAGAACAAGAGGCCATCTGCGCCGACATCATGGAAAACGAGGAGACCGCCATGCTCGCACAATACATCAAGAATCTTGGCCGTGACGAAGGGCGTGTCGAAGGCCGTGTCGAAGGCCGTGTCGAAGGGGAATTTGTAGGTGAGGTAAAAGGACGCCAAGCCATTATCCAACGCCTCTTCACCAAACGCTTCGGCAAAAGCATCACGGACATGGACGTCCAGGAACGCCTCCGCAACGCAACGCCTGAACAGCTTGACCTGTGGGCCGAACGAATCCTGGACGCCAAGAATGTTGACGAGGTGTTCAAGGACAATTGAGGGCCGGGCTGTCAAAGCCAAGGTTTCTGGAACTGAGAACCGCCAGCTTTGCTCAAGGCGTCGAGGACTCCGAGGAAAAACCATTCATCAATCTTGACGTTTTCCATTTGAGCAGGATAAGCATGCTCATCTTTTTCCAAATGAGGCCGATCATTAGAAAAATCTCGCGTCAGCATGCTCTCAAACCCTTATCATCTCCCCCCGCCCGGAGCGGTCCAATGCTTATCCGGCTGGTTTAAGCCCCTGACATGGAATTCCTTGTCGCTTTCGTGCGGTGATATATTCCGAAATGTTACGCCCGCTTTCGCCTTTTCTGGTGAGGGCGGGCGTTTTTGTTGTGCTCGCTCACTAGTTTCTGGGGTATAGCCCATCGGCGTCATGTAACGTGTTGTTTTAAATTTAATTTCGCGATTATCGACGAGTTGTCGACTTGAAGCCCAGTCAGGTTATTCGTTAGCCTTTTGGAAAGTTCCAGAGGGAGGTGGCGAGTGTTTTCCGGGAGACTGGTGTTTTCTCAAGTGATGGATTTCATATTCACGACAAAGCCGTGCGTGCTGGCGGCGTTGGGAACAAAAAGGAGACTACGCATGACAATGACAGCAACGGACCTGCCACTGGAGGCGCAAGAGCGACTACTAGATTTCGCAGAACACCTCCCCGAAACAAAACGATTTCTCTTCATCAAAAACGTCGCTGAACGTGTTGGCGACTTGGCAAAGAACCATCCACGCACCATCATCTTCTCAGCCCTTGGCTGGGTTCTAGGCGAAATGGTCGATAACCCAACTTTCTGGGTTGCCGCTTGCTTAGTAACTATTTACGCTCTTTGACATAATTCCTGGTTCAAGCCGAAGCACTCGATCGCTGCCCCGCATACTTCGGAAATCATGGCGGTGAATATAGGCTTCGCGTGTTTTCCCGCCCTGACCCTCATGGATTCTGCGGGACCCAACAAACCTTTTGGTGCGG